>JAEWLD010000310.1 GCA_023393485.1 Bacteroidota bacterium | reverse complement strand
GCCTCGGCCCAATCTGTGAATGAAAACCGCCCGGACAATTGAAGCGGCAAGTTTTTGCCTTTTAACGATTCTATCAGCTTTTCAAGCAAGTCGCGCCTTTCCTCAAATGGCTTTTCGCGAATATCTTCGCCGTTCCATTCCAACAGATCATACGCTTTTATGATGACAGGCGTATTTTTTAATATCGATGTCGTGACGGTTTTTCTCCCGATCCGCGTCTGCAAATCATTAAAGGTACCGATTTTACCATCAATGAAAGGCAGAATTTCACCGTCGATGACCGTGCCGTCGGGAATGATTTCACGAAACACATTGAATTCAGGATATTTATCGGTGACCAATTCCTCGCCGCGGCTCCAGATGTACAGTTGGCCTTTGCGGATGATGGTTTGTGAGCGGATTCCGTCCCATTTATGCTCGCCGCTCCATTCTTCGGGCTGGCCAAGACCTGAAACTTCGCCTTCGACCTGGTAAGCCAGGTAAAAAGGATATGGCCGCGACAGTGAGTCTTCGTTTGATTCTGAGCGAATCAATTCGTCGAATGTGGTTTTGTCGGGATTCCAGTCGCCCATCAGCCTGAACGCGAGTAGATCTTCATCAATATTTTCGGCTTTAGACAGCGCGCGCGTCATCAGTTTTTGGCTGACGCCGATACGGAAACTGCCGGTAATGAGTTTGGTGAACACAAAACGTTCATAATAATTCAGAGCGAGCCAGTTTTCGTGTAAGTAGTCGCGCTTCTGGGCGTCGGTTTTCTTTTTTAGGGCGATGATTTCCTGAAGAAATTCGGTCAGGGTTTTATCGGTATGTTCTTTAGTGGCCGGAATCACAAGTGCGATGGTTTCAGCCAGGTCACCGACAATGTGGTACGACTCCTCAAAAAGCCACATCGGGATTTCGGCGAGTTCGTTTGCCCATAAACGCAGCAAAGTCGTATTGACCGGGCGCGGCGGCCGTCGATGCGACAAAAGCGCAATCGTCCAAACTTTGTCTTCATCGCCCGCCGTCTGGAAATAGTCGGTAAGCGCGTCGACTTTCACCGATGTTTTGTTGGAACTGTCCAATGCTTTTATGAGTCCGGCGAAGTGCTTCATGGCTTGAGAAATGATTTGATCTCATCGGCCTCGGCGTGTGATTCCTCTTCGGTTTTGACGCCCGAAACTTCAGCTGATTCGCCTTCATACTGCGTGGTTGCAGTTCGCGCGTCGTAACCCAATTCGCGCAGATAACGCGAGAAAATATCTGAATAGCCGTGCGTTGCAATGATCCTGTGCGCACCGGTTGCTTTTATGCTTTCGAGCAAACCCTGCCAGTCACAATGGTCGCTCAGGACGAAACCGCGATCAATCGCGCGTCTTGCCCTTGCGCCCCGGAAAGCCATCCAGCCGCTGGCCGTTCCGGTCGCAAATGGCGCCATTTTCCTGAGCCATACCGTGCCATGCGCACTTGGCGGTGCGAGAACCATGCTGCCGGGCAACTCGCCTTTTTTTGTGTCTGGCGTAATGCGGGTTGTTTGTGGCAAATTGGCGAGCGGACGGATGATTTCGGTCATGTTTTCAACCGCACCATGAGTGAAAATACGCCCGATTGACGGATCGATGTTTTTGAGGATTCGCTGGGCTTTTCCCAACGTATAACCGAATAATACCGAAGTTTGCCCATTTGCTTTGTTGTCTGCCCACCAGGAATTGATGTCGGCGAAAGTTTCGGGCTGCGGCGTCCATTTGAATGCAGGCAGGCCAAAGGTACATTCGGTGATGAATGTATGGCAGCGAATTGGCTCGAACGGAACCGATAATCCATCGTTCTCGGTTTTGTAGTCACCGGTAAAAACCCATATCTCTCCTTTGTATTCAACCCTGATCTGTGCGCTGCCGATAATATGGCCGGCCGGATGCAGTGAAAATTTCACGCCGTTGATGGTGAAGGTTTCATCCCAGTCTTTTCCGGTCTCGTTGATGTCACAAAGCCGGTGTTTGATGATTGGAACATTCGTTTGTTGCGTAATGTAACACTTATGGCCCCAACGCGAGTGGTCTGAATGCCCATGGGTGATGATGGCCTTGTCAACCGGCCGCCAGGGATCAAGGTAGACATCAGCCTTCTCGCAATAAATGCCTTTATCGTTAAAAACAAGTAATGGCGCGCCCATAATTCGGTTTTATTTAAAGTTACGGCGTGGCGGTTTTGTAGCGAAATGGTTTTTTATAAGTTTAACTTTTATCACGCGATAGCCTGATTCGATAGTTGGCTGTTAGATAATTGAAACTTCCTTTGTACTTTTGTGCTGCTTTCGGCGGATCGGGCGTTTAGCAATCAAAGCCTTGGTTTAGCGAGTAAACCCCAAAGGTTTTGAAAACCTTTGGGGTTTACAAAGCAAACGGACACCCCGGCCGAAAGCGCCCAACAAATAAAAACAGAACATTATGCTCAAAGGATTTTTTCAAGTACCAAAAGCCGTAAATGAACCGGTAAAAACATATAAACACGGCTCGCCTGAAAAAGACGCCGTGCTTGCCGAATACAGAAAAATGTGGAACCAACAGATCGACGTGCCGCTATACATCGGCAGCGAGCAGATCAAGACCGGCAACACGCGCAACATGACCGCGCCGCATGATCACCAGCACGTGGTTGGCCAATACCATATGGCAGACAAATCTCATGTTGAGAAAGCGATTGCCGCGGCGCTGACTGCTAAAAAAGATTGGGAAAACCTCGCTTGGGAACAACGCGCTGGGATTTTCCTCAAGGCTGCCGAATTGCTTGCCGGGCCGTATCGCGCTAAAATCAACGCGGCGACGATGATTGCACAATCGAAAAACATTTTCCAAGCCGAAATCGACGCAGCGTGCGAATTTATTGACTTTTTGCGCTTCAACGTCGAATTCATGACGCAGATTTACAATGACCAGCCAAAGTCAACTTCCGACATGTGGAACCGCATTGAATACCGTCCGCTCGAAGGTTTTGTCTATGCCGTGACGCCGTTCAACTTTACCGCGATTGCCGGAAACTTGCCGTCGAGTGCGGCATTGATGGGCAACACTGTGGTTTGGAAACCAAGCGATAGCCAGGTGTTTTCTGCTAAAGTCATTGTCGATGTGTTCAAGGAAGCCGGACTTCCCGACGGCGTGATCAACGTAGTTTTTGGCGACGCGGCAATGATTTCCGAGACCGTTTACGCCAGCCCGGATTTCGCAGGAATTCACTTTACCGGATCGACGCACGTGTTTAAGGATATTTTCAAGCACATCGGCAACAACATCGATCGGTATAAAACTTATCCGAGAATCGTCGGGGAAACCGGTGGCAAGGATTTCATCATCGCGCACCCTAGCGCAAATGTCCGCCAAGTTGTAACGGGAATCGTCCGTGGCGCTTTTGAATTCCAGGGCCAGAAATGTTCTGCGGCATCGCGTGCTTACATTCCGAAAAGCCTTTGGCCGGCTGTAAAAGACGAATTGATCAAAGACATGGCAACGCTGAAAATGGGTTCGCCTGAGGATTTTTCGAACTTTATTACGGCTGTAATCCACGAAGGATCGTTTGACAAATTGGCATCGTATATCGACCAGGCTAAAAATGACCCTGAGGCCGAAATCATTGCCGGCGGCGGTTATGACAAATCAAAAGGCTGGTTTGTGGAACCGACCGTCATCGTGACGACCAATCCCAAATACAAAACGATGTGTACAGAACTGTTCGGACCTGTCATCACAATCTTTGTTTACGAAGATGCCGATTGGCACAAAACGCTTGAACTGGTTGACGGCACTTCCGATTATGCGTTGACCGGAGCGGTTTTCGCCGGTGACCGTTACGCGATTGCCGAGGCGACCGAAAGCCTGAAAAATGCTGCCGGAAACTTCTACATCAATGACAAACCGACCGGAGCCGTTGTAGGCATGCAGCCATTTGGCGGCGCGCGCGCATCTGGAACCAATGACAAGGCCGGATCGGCGCTCAACCTGTTGCGTTGGGTTTCACCGCGCACGATCAAGGAAACATTTGTGACGCCTGCAGATTATCGCTATCCGTTTTTGGGTGAATAATTGTTAACCTAAGCATAAATTTCAAATCCCCGGCTAAATCGTCCGGGGATTTTTGTTTTCATTATGTGTTGGTTTTCATATCTTTGATGGTGTAACTCATCAAATAACCAACATGAAAAAACAATTACTCTTTGCCTTTTTGGCAATCGCAGGCACAGGCTTGGCCCAGGAACCGATAACGGGATTTTACGGGTATGTCAATGATGATTTTGGAACGTCCGACGGCACCGGACATCGCAGTTATACCCGGGTTGCGTCGGTCGCACCACTTGACCAATCGGCGGCGGGTGCCGATTTGACCTGGAATTTCGACCAATTGTCATTCATCGGCGTATCAGAATATCACAACGTAGTGCCGACCGCAGGTGAAACAGGACAATATCCGGGAACGACAAGAGTCGTTGATAATGTCGTGACAATAAACGATGTGACAACGCTGTCGCGCGCTTTTTTCAACGGTTGGGCAATTACCGGGGTCGAGAATGCCGATTTTCAGCTGCACTATACAGACAACGGCGCTTTTTCTACTGACATGAACCTTGAATATGGCGACACTTATACTGAAACAGTTGGCGGCACATTCTTTTACGACGGTTATACCGGCACATTCGCAGGTACGATTACCGGAACTGTCGACGCTTACGGAACGTTAAACCTCAACGATTTCGGAAGTGGCGTCGGCGCGACATCAGATCCGGTGACCAGATTAAAAATCGTCCAGACATTGACGCTTTCATCTCCGCCGTTTGGCGTCGTTGGCAGTACTACTTTTACCAATTATCACTATTACAGGCAAGGCGATCTCTATCCGTTTTTTACCAGCACGGTTTCGAATTTCAATATCCCATTGCTTTCAATCGATGAAGAACAGACGATGATGGAAGTTGCAGCCTACGCACTATTGGCTACGCCTGAAGTCAGTCAAAGGAATATTTCGATCGTACCGAACCCAACAAGCGGCGTAATTACAGTTACCGGCGACGACATCGCCGTTCAATCAATCGCAATTACCGATATGAACGGAAGGATTGTGATGCACAATTCGGGCGCAAATACAATTGACATCTCATCGCTTGCCAGCGGCGTCTATTTTGCCCGCGTGGCAACCGATAGCGGCAGCCTGATTAAAAAGATCGTCAAGCAATAACGCCGCAGCTGGAATTTTAAAATGAAGTCCCGCATGCCGGGGCTTTTTTTATGGCTTGAATTTCAGCGGCAGATGCACGACTTTTTTTGTTTCGAAGAAATCATCGGCGAAAAAATCCGAAATGTTATACTGTTTTGCCTGTGGAAACTCCTTCAATTCGTCGGTCAAATCGCCGCCCTTAAGGTAAAGAATACCGTTTTTGAGATCGTGTTTTGGCTGTTTCTTGACCTTGTCTTTTACCCAGGACACAAAATCCGGCATATTGGTTACCGCGCGGCTGACGATGAAATCAAAATCGCCTTTGACGTTTTCGGCGCGGATTTGCTCGGCCTTGACGTTTTTCAGGCCAAGTGCCTCGGCGACGGCTTTAACGACGGTAATTTTCTTGCCGATGACATCAATCAGGTAAAATCGGGTTTCAGGAAACATAATCGCCAGCGGAATTCCGGGAAAACCGCCGCCGGTGCCAACGTCCAAAACAAACGTGCCGGCTGCGAACGGCTGGACTTTGGCAATCGCGAGCGAATGTAAGACGTGGCGCGTATACAGTTCGTCGATGTCTTTTCTCGATATCACATTGATTTTCGCATTCCAGTCCTGATATAGATCTGATAATTTGGCAAATTGCGCTCTTTGGATTTCAGTCAGGTCGGGAAAATAGGTCAGCAATTGTTCCATGGCTTACTGCTTAAAGCTTAAGGCTTAAAGCTCGGATTTTCACGCAAAAGTAACACTTTCCTGTTGAAACATTTTGAAAACATTGGCTTTTAGATAGGTAATAAATATTTACCTTTGGACAGAATTTTTTTAACCTATGGCTACCACGATCCCTACTTTTTCAAAGCAAGACAGCCTGAAATTCTTCAGGACGCTCAATTCGCGTGTCAACGCTTATTTCAAGGACAACAATATCAAGAAAACGGGCAATTGGAAAATCCATCTTAAGACAGTTATCCTTTTCTCGGCATTTCTTTCACCTTACTTCCTGATTTTAACGCTCGATATGCCTTTTTGGCTTCAGCTTCTGCTTAACATCCTGATGGGAGTCGGCATGGCCGGAATCGGAATGAACGTCATGCACGACGGCAATCACGGTTCATATTCGACCAAGCCGTGGCTCAACAAATTCATGGGTGGCACGATTTACGTTTTGGCGGGAAATGTCTACAATTGGCAGGTTCAGCACAACGTTTTGCATCATACTTATACGAATATCCACGGCCACGATGAAGACCTCGATGCAGGAAAAATCATCCGTTTCACCAAAGAAGCCGAGTGGAAACGCTTTCACAAATTCCAGCATTATTATTCGGTTTTCCTTTACGGATTGCTGACTTTCAACTGGGCTATCACGACCGATTTCCGCCAAATGCGCAATTACCTCAAGCGCAAATTGTCTTATGGCGAAGCAAAATCGCCAAAAATCCTGTGGACGACTTTGATCATCACCAAGCTGATTTATGTCGCGATTTGGATTGTTTTGCCGATCATTGTCGGCGTTACGTGGTGGAAAGTACTTGTCGGGTTTTTCGTCATGCATTATACCGCCGGACTAATTTTGAGCATCGTTTTCCAATTGGCGCACGTCGTTGACCAAACGACCAATCCGGTTCCCGATGAAAATGGTGAAATCGATAACACCTGGGCAATCCATCAGCTTTATACAACGGCCAACTTCGCCCCTAAAAATAAAATTGTCAATTGGTTTACCGGCGGCCTGAATCATCAGGTCGAGCACCATTTGTTCCCCCACATCAGTCATGTCCATTACGGAAAAATCGCCGATATCGTCAAGCAGACCGCCAAAGAATGCAACCTGCCTTACCATGAATTCAAAACCATGCGCAGCGCGGTCATCGCCCATTTCAAACACCTTAAAGAGCTCGGTATGAAACCGTCGCTCACTGCATAAACCAAAGCAAAATGAATCATCTGTTATCAGACAGGATCAATAATTTATCGACTTCCCAAACCCTTGCCATGGCCGCTTTGGCCCGCGAACTCAAAGCGCAGGGAAAAGACATCATCAGCTTAAGCCTCGGCGAACCTGATTTCAATACGCCCGATTTTGTCAAGGAAGCCGCTAAAAAAGCCATCGACGAGAATTACAGCACGTACACTCCTGTTGACGGCTATCCCGAACTCCGCGAAGCCATTTGCCGCAAATTCAAACGCGACAATAACCTCGATTATACACCGGCAAACATCGTTGTGTCCACCGGTGCAAAACAATCGCTTTACAACGTGGCGCAAGTCATGCTCAACCAAGGCGACGAAGTGATTTTGCCGGCGCCGTATTGGGTCAGCTATTACGAAATCATCAAACTTTCAGGCGGCGTTCCGGTCGTGGTTGAAACTTCGGTCGAGTCGGACTTCAAGATTACGCCCGAACAACTCGAAAACGCGATTACGCCAAAAACCAAAATGATGTGGTTTTCGTCACCGTGCAACCCGAGCGGTTCTGTTTACAATCGCGAAGAAATGACCGCGCTCGGAAAAGTGCTTGACAAATACCCTGACATTTTCATCGTCGCCGACGAAATTTACGAGCATATCAACTTCTCGGGAACGTTTTGCAGCATTGCGTCGATTCCGGGATTGTTTGACCGAACGGTTACGGTCAACGGCGTTGCAAAAGCCTTTGCAATGACCGGTTGGCGAATCGGTTACATCGGCGCACCTGAGTTCATCGCCAAAGCCTGTACGAAAATCCAGGGCCAGGTCACCAGCGGCGCGAATTCTATTGCACAGCGCGCGACGATTGCCGCGGTCGACGCCGATCCGTCGGTTTTAAATGACATGGTCAAAGCTTTCCACGGCCGCCGTGATTTGGTTGTTCGGCTGATGCGCGAAATTCCGGGCATCAAGCTCAACGTTCCCGAAGGCGCTTTTTACGTTTTTCCTGACGTGTCATCGTTCTTCGGCAAAACGTTGCGCGGCAAAACCATCAATACCGCCGACGACCTTGCGATGTATTTGTTGTCTGAAGCCAACGTGGCAACGGTTACCGGCGAAGCGTTCGGAAATGCGAACTGCCTGCGCCTGTCTTACGCGACGAGTGAAGATTTGCTGACCGAAGCCATTAGAAGAATCAAGGAAGCACTGGCATAAAATCAAGCCCCGGAAATCTCCGGGGTTTTTTTATTTGTTTTTTGATGCAAATTCCTTTTCTTTAGTGTCTAATTCCACTAAAATGAAGCACTTATACATTCTTTTATTAGGTTGCATTTCCCATGCGCAAATTGTGAACATTCCCGACGCGGGCTTTAAAAATACATTAGTGAATAGCAATTGCGCACGGTTAGTTGAGTTTGGGCCGATGGTAGACGTTGATGCCAATGACGACGGGGAAATTCAGGTCTCTGAAGCGCTTGCCGTTTACTCGTTGGCTCTACCAGCGGAGGTCACCAATTCGATAGAAGGAATTCAGGCTTTCGGAAACCTTTATGGCTTGTATACCGGCTCAACGCTAAACAGCGCGGAAAATATCAGTATACTGGAAAATCTTACTTGGCTCAGGCAATTGCATTTCGGCACTATGAACTTGGCGGCGTTCGACTTTTCACAATTGGTGGAATTAATTGACTTTAACGCCGGCTTCAATCCGCTTGTCACAATCGATTTGAGCGCGACCAAAGTACAATATCTGAATGTCGACAATTGCAATTCATTAGAATATCTCAACTGCAAGAACGGTTACCCGAATACTTGCGGCTATGGCCCCGACGACGGCTGCTGGTTCTGGCAGCCGTTGCAAAGTCACTTTAAACATCTTTGTTGCGACGAGTTTGATTTTGAGCCAGGCAGCGGATACACACCAATGCCATGGGGCGTCGTAAACAATTATTGTTCGTTTGCGCCCGCCGGCGATTACAACGTCATTTCCGGAAATATAACTTTTGATTGCGGATCGGCTGCGATTCCAGCCGGATTTATTTCTATAAGTGCCACCGAAGGAACCACGCAAAACTCGCTTTTCTCCGAGCCTGACGGCGAATACCTGTATTACATGGGCGAAGGAAATGTTGTGATTACACCAAATTTCCAAAATCCGTATTATATTGTGGCGCCGCCGTCATTCAACCACACGTTTGTTGGCTTCGGCGAGCCGTTGGACGTTGATTTTTGCATCAGTCCCAATGGTGTTCATCCGGATGTTGAAGTCTCGATTATTCCGACAGGCCCGGCGCGGCCTGGCTTTGACGCCATCTATAAAATTGAAGTTTACAACAAAGGAACACAGCCGATGTCCGGCTCGCTCGTATTTAATTTCAATGATAGCGTATTGGATTATGTGTCGTCCAGCCCAGCCGGAACAGCTTCGACCGGTTCAGTCAATTGGCCATTCAACGATATCGCACCGCTTGCAAAATCTGCCTTTTTCGTTGTGCTGAATGTAAATTCGCCGATGGAAAACCCGCCGGTGAACATTGGCGATGTACTTCACTTTTCATCTGTTGCATCGACCACAGTTACCGATGAAACGCCTCAAAACAATTCCCGAATCCTTAACCAGACAGTTGTCGGTTCTTACGATCCAAATGACAAACAAGTTGCGGAAGGAAATCAAATTCCGCTCTCATACCTTGACGATTATCTCCATTACACAATTCGTTTTCAAAACACCGGAACCGCCGCCGCGACAAATGTGGTAATCGACGACGTTTTACAGTCCTCACTTGACCCGTCAACAGTTGAAGTCATTTCGTCAAGCCACCCGATGCACGTCACCCGCGAAGGCAATAAACTTCAGTTTTTTCACGAAGGGATCAACCTTCCGGCAGCATCAATTGATGAACCCGGCAGCCACGGCTACGTCAGTTATAAGGTGAAACCCGCACCGTCGGTTGGTTTGGGCAGCGTGATCCAAAACAGCGCAAAGATTTTTTTCGATTACAATTTTCCGATTATCACCAATACTGCCACAACAACCGTCGTTCAGCAACTCGGTATTCCGGGTTACAACCTCGAGCGCCTGAGACTTTACCCAAATCCGGCAGGCGAAAGTTTCGCGATACAAGCCGGCGAACCGATAAAATCCGTGAAAATATTCAATCAACTCGGCCAATTGCTTGAAACGGTCATCGAACCGGCATCGAACCGGCAAATCTCGGTTGGCGACCTTCAGTCAGGAACCTATATTATTTCAATAACGACCCAATCAGGCAGTACGTTCAGAAAACTAATCAAGTCATAACACCTTCTGCCTTAGGCCGCGCCCTTTATCACAATGAACAAAAAAATTCTCCTACTCGGCTCAGGCGAACTCGGCAAAGAGTTCACTATTGCCGCGCAGCGCATCGGCCAAACGGTAATCGCGGTCGACAGTTATGAAAATGCTCCGGCGATGCAGGTCGCACACGGGTTTGAAATCATCAATATGCTCGACGGCAGGCAACTCGACGCCGTTGTCGCCAAGCATCAGCCAGATTATATCGTTCCCGAAATCGAAGCCATCCGCACCGAGCGCTTTTACGATTACGAAAAACAAGGCATGACAGTCGTGCCATCGGCCAAAGCTGCCAATTTTACAATGAATCGGAAGGCAATCCGGGATTTGGCTGCGAAACAACTCGGCCTGAAAACGGCAAATTACCGCTACGCGACCACATCAGAAGAACTACAAAAAGCAGTTGCGGAAGTCCGCATGCCGTGTGTGGTCAAACCACTGATGTCTTCCTCGGGTAAAGGACAGTCGACAATCAAGACCGAAAGCGATATTGAAAAAGCCTGGAACTACGCCGTTGAAGGTTCGCGCGGCGATGTGGTCGAAGTCATTGTCGAGGCGTTTGTCAAGTTCAACTCCGAAATCACGCTATTGACAGTTACGCAAAACAATGGCCCGACGCTGTTCTGTGCGCCTATCGGCCACCGGCAGGAGCGCGGCGACTATATGGAAAGCTGGCAGCCGGCGCACGTTTCAGACAAAGATTTGCATGAGGCACAGGGCATGGCGAAAAAAGTCACTGAATCACTTGGTGGCGCAGGCCTGTTCGGCGTTGAATTCTTTTTAGCCGACGACGGCGTTTATTTTTCGGAACTCTCGCCGCGTCCGCATGACACCGGGATGGTGACCTTGGCCGGCACGCAGAACTTCAATGAATTTGAATTGCATCTTCGGGCCATACTCGGTTTGCCGATTGCGGAAATCAAACTTGAAAAAGTCGGCGCGAGTGCGGTAATTCTGGCACCGGGCTCATCGCAGCATCCAACGTATTCAGGACTCGATAAAATTGCGGCATTGCCCGACGCCGATTTCCGTATCTTTGGAAAACCGACTTCGAGGCCATACCGGCGGATGGGCGTCGCCCTTGTGAAAGGCGATTTGAACTCGTCGGTTGAAGAAATTGTTGAAAAAGCCGTAATCGCGGCAAAATCGGTCACTGTAAATTTGTAATGATGAAAAATCTTTTCTTGTTGATCGCCTTGGTGGCGACGATATCAGTTTCGGCTCAGGAACCAAAGCCGCGAATTGTTGAAGCCTCATGCGGCCAGTGCAATTTCGGAATGTCTGGCGGCGGCTGTACGCTGGCAGTCAAAATTGACGGGAAATCTTATTTTGTTGACGGAACTAAAATCGACCAGCACGGCGACGCCCATGCGCCAGACGGGTTTTGCTCGGCAATCCGAAAGGCTGAAGTTACCGGCGAGATCGTTGGCGACAGGTTCAGGGCGACTTCCTTCAAGTTGCTTCCGCCCGAAAAAAAGTAATGGGATTGTTCCTGTCAAATATCGATCGGTATGTCAACCTAACGCCTGACGAGCAAAAAACGGTGATGTCTTTGACCGAAACCGCGCATTACAAAGCCAAAACGATCCTTCTTAAAAACGGCGAAATCTGTAAAACTTCTTATTTTGTTACCACCGGCATTCTTCGGAGTTATTCGATTGATGAAAAAGGACTCGAGCATGTAATGAGTTTTGCGTGCGCAAATTGGTTCATCGCAGACATGTACAGTTTTCTTTCGGGCCGCCCGGGAAACCAGTTCATCGAAGTCAATGAAGACGCCGAAGTCCTCGAAATTTCAAAGGATAATCAAGAGCGAATGTACATTGAAGTGCCGAAAATGGAACGGTTTTTCAGGATTATCGTCGAGAATTCCCTGGTCGCCAGTCAACAGCGACTGATGGACAACTTATCATTTACGGCCGAAGCGCGTTACGACAAATTCCTCAACAAATTCGGCGATTTGGCGCATCGCGTGCCGCAGAAACAGATCGCGTCCTACCTCGGCGTCACGCCCGAGTTCTTCAGCGCGATGAAAGCCCGAATGCTTAAGCGCTGATTTCTTAATCTACATTAACAGCCACGCGATATTGCCTGTGTAACTTTGCCTTATCAAAATCGATAAAGCAATGAAAACAACACTTCACAAAGCAAATACAAGAGGCAATGCCAACCACGGCTGGCTCAACGCATATCATACTTTCAGTTTTGCCGGTTATTTCAACCCCGAAAGACACAACTTTGGCGTATTGCGCGTTTTGAACGACGACACAATCGCCGGCGGAATGGGTTTTGGCATGCATCCGCACGACAACATGGAAATCATCACGATTCCGCTCGAAGGCGATTTGGCGCACAAGGATTCAATGGGCAATGCGGCAACCATCAAACACGGCGACGTTCAGGTAATGAGCGCCGGGACTGGCGTCCGCCACAGCGAGTTCAATCCTAATGCCGACAAACAAACCAAGTTGTTGCAAATCTGGCTTTTCCCAAAAACCGAAAACGTTACGCCGCGTTATCAGCAAATCACGCTCAATACTGAAGATCGTCACAACAAATTACAACAGGTATTGTCGCCAAATAAAGGCGATGCCGGCGTTTGGATCCATCAGGACGCCTGGTTTCATATGGGAAATTTCGATGCCGGCGTTTCGGCGAAATACAATCTGAATAAACCGGGCAACGGACTGTATGTTTTTGTGATCAAAGGCGAAATTGAAATTGCCGGCCAAACATTGTCAACCCGCGACGGTTTAGGCATTGAGAATTTCGAAACCTTTGACATTACAGCAAAAACCGATAGTGAATTCCTGTTGATGGAAATCCCGATGCGCTAATTTCGGCCAAAATCGTATAATTTTTTTTCACGTTATTTTTTAATCTTTAACCATATAAAATTTTATCTCATGAATACAAAATGGAATGTCGACCCGAGCCACTCAGAAATCGGGTTTAAGGTAAAACACATGATGTTTACCAATGTCTCAGGAAAATTCGACCAGTACGAAGGTACGTTTTTGACCGACGGCGATAATTTTGACAAGGCTGAAATCACGTTCTCGGCCGACGTAAGTTCAATCAATACAGGAAATGCGGACCGCGACAATCACTTGCGAAGTGCGGATTTCTTTGATGCCGAAAACTATCCGAAGCTGACTTTCAAGTCGTCATCGGTTGTCAGGAAAAACGACAACGAATATGAAATCTCAGGAGATTTAAGCCTGCATGGTGTGACTAAATTCGTTCGACTTGACGCAGAATTCGGCGGGTTGATGACCGATCCGTGGGGCAATTCCAAAGCAGCCTGGAGCTTAAATGGAAAAATCAACCGCAAGGATTTTGGATTGAATTGGAACGCGGCATTGGAAACCGGCGGCGTGTTGGTCAGCGAAGAAGTACGGCTGAATATTGAGATTCAGTTGATCAAAGCATAATGATTGGTTTATTTGATGAAGCCGTGGATTTTTAAAGTCCACGGCTTTTTTTTGTGATTTGATGCGGGCTTTTTGGATGGGATGTTTGAGGGTTTGTTGTTGATTTGTCTGGGCGGGACAAAGTCAGGGTCAATTCTAAAAAACGTCCTCATTTACCAAAACCATTTCTAAAAAAAATTCTTAAATTAGCGCTCCACCTAAAACATCATCAATGAAAGCATACGTTTTTCCAGGCCAGGGCGCACAGTTTACCGGTATGGGCAAAGAACTGTACGAACAATCGGACCTCGCGAAAGAACTTTTTGAACGCGCCAATGCCATTCTGGGCTTCCGTATTACAGACATCATGTTTGAAGGCACAGCCGACGAACTCAAGGAAACCAAAGTCACGCAGCCAGCCGTTTTTCTCCATTCGGTAATCAAAGCCAAAACACTGAACGAAAGTTTCAAACCCGAAATGGTTGCCGGACACTCGCTCGGCGAATTTTCGGCACTTGTGGCCGCTGGCGGATTGTCATTCGAAGACGGATTGAGGCTCGTGTCGACCCGTGCAATGGCAATGCAGAAAGCCTGCGAAATCAAGCCTTCCACAATGGCTGCCGTACTCGGCCTTGACGATAAGATAGTCGAAGAAATTTGTGCCACTACCGACGGTATTGTCGTGCCGGCAAATTATAACTGTCCAGGCCAGCTCGTAATTTCAGGTGAGACAATCGCTGTTGAAATGGCTTGCCAGGCGATGCGCGTTGCAGGTGCAAAACGCGCTTTGGTTTTACCTGTCGGTGGCGCTTTCCACTCGCCGCTTATGGAACCAGCACGCGAAGAATTGGCTGCTGCAATTGAAAAAACTGAATTCTCCAAACCGATTTGCCCGATTTACCAAAATGTGCCGGCAAATGCTGTTTCAGATCCTGACGAGATTAAAAGAAACCTGATCATCCAATTGACAGCGCCTGTAAAATGGACACAATCTGTTCAACAGATGATCAAGGATGGCGCAACTCTGTTCACCGAGGTTGGCCCAGGGAACGTTCTTCAGGGACTGGTAAAGAAAATTGATAAAGATGCCGAAGTTGCCGGCGCTTAAATATTTTGTTTTGTTATTTAATAAAGATTCCGGCTCAAGGCCGGAATTTTTTATATATGATGTTTTGCGGGACTCCGGCTCAAGGCCGGAGTCTCCAAACCTAAATCTATTTCCTGATCTTCTGCTCCCATTTCCAGGCGCTCGCCAAACCATCCTCGAGTGTTGATTTTGCTTTCCAGCCCAAAACATTGTTGGCTTTGTCTGTATTTGCGTACGCCGTGGTAATATCGCCTTCGCGGCGCCCGACGATTGTGTACGGCAATTTTTGCCCGCTGACTTTCTCGAAGGTTTTGATGACTTCAAGCACCGAACTACCGGTTCCGGTTCCGACGTTGAACGTCTCAACTTTTTCCTTATTCTTTTTTTCGAGCAAACGCTGCAAAGCTACAACGTGCGCTTTCGCGAGGTCTACTACGTGAATGTAATCGCGGATGCAGGTTCCATCAGGCGTCGGATAATCGTCGCCATAAACCGAGAGCTGCTGCCTGAGACCAATTCCGGTCTGTGTGATAAATGGAACAAGGTTTTGCGGAACGCCAATCGGCAACTCTCCAATCTCGGCAGAAGGATGCGCTCCGATCGGATTGAAATAACGCAATAGAATCGCATTGATCGAGGTCACTTTGCACGTTTCGGTGATGATTTCCTCGCCGATTTGCTTTGTGTTCCCGTATGGCGATAGCGCCGGCTGAACCGATGCGTCTTCGGTAATCGGCATTTTCTCGGCCTGTCCGTAGACCGTGCACGACGAACTGAAAATAAAATTCGCCTCAGGTTTTTCCTGTAATTGTTGAAGAATGTAAACCAGCGTACTGATGTTGTTTTCGTAATACAGCAATGGGTTTTCGACACTCTCCCCGACGGCTTTCGACGCCGCAAAATGGATTACGCCATCAACGTCCGAATGTCTTTTGAAAAAATCAATGACCGACGCCTTGTCGCGCAAATCCATTTTTTCGAAAATTGGCGTTTTGCCCGTGATAGCGACAATGCCTTTCAGGACATCTTCGGAAGAGTTCGAAAGATTATCGATAATGACAACGTCAAAACCTTCATTCTGCAATTCAACTACGGTATGCGAACCGATAAAACCTAAACCTCCTGTTACGAGTACTTTCATATGGCTTTTAGTTGCGGCAAAAACCGCTATTTCAAAAATTCTAAAATTGAGTCTGTGATGAATTTGATTTGCTCATCGTCGAGTTCGGTGTGCATTGGCAGTGAAATCACTTCTTTCACCAAACGATTGGTCACCGGAAAATCTTCTTCCTTATACCGAGGATCGGAATATGCTTTTTGCGCATGCAATGGAATCGGGTAATAAATCGCGCACGGAATGCCTTTGTCAAGCAAATGTTGCATCAACCCGTCGCGATCGCCGTCAACGATACGCAAAGTATATTGATGGAAAACGTGACTGTCTTTTTCGCCTTTCACAACTGGCGTGACGATATTTTTGTGGTTCGCCAATGCCGCCGAATATTTGGCCGCGGCAGCTTGCCGTGCTTCGTTGTACGAATCCAGATTTGGCAATTTCGCGTTGAGCACTGCTGCCTGGATACTGTCCAGACGTGAGTTCACACCGACTACATCATGGTGGTAACGAACGTACATACCGTGATTAACGATGCCACGAAGCGTGTGTGCCAGCTCGTCATCGTTGGTGAATATCGCACCGCCGTCGCCGTAGCAGCCGAGGTTTTTCGACGGGAAAAACGATGTCGACGCCACATGGCCGATAACGCCTGCTTTTGTCTTCGAGCCATTAGCCCATTTGTAATTCGCACCGATAGCCTGTGCATTGTCTTCGATCACATACAGGTTGTGCTCTTTGGCCAATGCCATGATCGCATCCATATTGGCCGCCTGGCCAAACAAATGGACCGGGACAATCGCCCTGGTTTTTGGCGTGATCGCCTTTTTGATCGCTTCGATTGAAATGTTGAATGTGTCCTGATCGACATCGACCAAAACCGGCGTCAATTGCAATAGCGCAATGACTTCAACCGTCGCTGCAAAGGTAAAATCGGCCGTGATGACTTCATCGCCAGGCTTTAATCCCAATCCCATCATCGCTATTTGCAGCGCATCGGTTCCATTGGCGCAGGGAATGACATGTTTGCAATCCAAATAGGCTTCAAGATTCTTTTGAAAAGCCTGAACTTGCGGGCCATTGATGTATGCGGTAGTATCAAGCACTTCCTGGATTGAAGCATTTACGGTAGTCGCAATCCGGTCATATTGACCTTTAAGGTCGACCATTTGGATTTTTCTCATCGGGGAAATTTTAATTGGGCAAAACTACTAATTAATGACCGTACAACAATAAAAATTCTATAAAGTGACGTATTTTAGCGACGCAATTCACAACCTATGTTTTTCCTCTACGATTTGATGGCAAACCTCGCCGGATTTTTTCTGAAAATCGTGGCATTGTTCAGCAAAAAATTAAAACTGTTCGTCGATGGCAGGAAAAACGTACTGGATATTTTAACCCAGAAGATTGCGCCGAATGAGCGAACAATCTGGTTTCACGCGGCATCGCTCGGCGAATATGAACAAGGTTTGCCGGTCATCGAAAAAATCCGCGAAAAATATCCGCAGCATAAAATCGTACTGACCTTTTTTTCGCCGTCTGGTTATGAAATCAGGAAAAACAACACCGCTGCAGATGTTACGGTTTATCTTCCGCTGGATACTAAGGCGAACGCAAAAAAGTTCCTTGCGGCTGTGCGTCCCGAAATGGCTTTTTTCATCAAATACGAATATTGGCCGAACTACCTCAACGAACTGAAAAAAGCCGCGATTCCGACTTATCTCATTTCAGGGATTTTCCGCGATAACCAGGTGTTTTTTAAATGGTACGGCGGGTTTTATCGAAAGGCGCTCGACGCATTTCACCATTTTTTTGTCCAGAACGCTGCGTCAAAAGAACTTTTGCAAACGCTCGGCAAAAACAACGTCACCGTTTCGGGTGACACACGCTTTGACCGCGTCGCCGCAATTCTCGAAAAAGACAATACACTTGACTTCATCGCTGATTTCAAAGCCGGTAAATTAGCCGTCGTTGTGGGCAGTTCGTGGCCGAAAGACGAGGAATTGCTGGTGACTTACATCAACGCTTCAAATGGCGTAAAGTTCATCATCGCGCCACACAACATCAAGCCCGAACAAATCGAGCAATTGAAAAAAAGCATTTCGAAAAAGACCGTTTTGTATTCTGAAAAGGACGGCAAAAACCTGTCGGAATACGAGGTTTTCATCATCGACACCATCGGCATTTTGACGAAAATCTACAGCTATGCAGACATTGCTTATGTCGGCGGCGGTTTCGGGCATCCCGGCGTCCACAACATTTTGGAACCAGCGACCTTTGGCGTACCTATCTTTATCGGGCCGAATTATTCGCACTTTGCCGAGGCGACAGCACTGGTCGATCTCGGCGGATGCATTTCTATCAGCGGTCAACAACAGCTCGAGGAAACGCTCGACAACCTGATTCAGAACGAAGATGTCAGGCACGAGCTGGGCCATATTTGCGCAACCTTTGTCCAGATGAACAAAAATGCGACACAAACCATCCTGAAACATTTGGAAGATGACAACGACGTATAAACCACTCTCGGCCTCAGACATTGATCTGGCGATCGCGATGATGCACGAATTCTACGCAATCGACGGCTATCCGATTGATGAGCACCGTTCGCGCGGACTCTTCAACGAGTTTATAGAAAACGATAAGCTTGGCAGGGCATGGCTGATCCTCGACGAAGGCGCCGTGATTGGCTATGTAATTTTGACTTTTGTCTTCAGTTTTGAATTCGGCGGAAACATTGCCTTTGTGGATGAACTGTATATTTCAGATCGGGCGCGCGGCAAAGGCATCGGCAAAGAAACCGTTGCGTTTGTCAAGACCGAAGCCAAATTGCTCGGCATCAAAATGCTTTATCTCGAGGTCGAGCATCACAATACCGTCGCTGAAAAACTTTATCTTTCGGCCGGATTCAATG
>JAEWLD010000207.1 GCA_023393485.1 Bacteroidota bacterium | reverse complement strand
CGGGCACGAAATGTCGCCGGTTTCAGCGATCGAAAACAAGATCGGGCAATACGTCGCCTCACTGATCGACGACCGGAGCACGCTGCAGATGGGCATCGGTGCGATTCCGAACGCGGCGCTCGCCAATCTTAAAAACCACAAAGACCTCGGGCTTCACACTGAAATGTTTTCCGACGGCGTGATCGAACTCATCGAAACCGGCGTGATCAATTGCAAATACAAAGGCACTGTAAAAGGACGCGCGCTGGCTACTTTCCTGAACGGTTCGCAGCGGTTGTACGATTTTGTACATGACAATCCGTTTATCGAAATGCGCGAATCGTCATTCGTGAATGACACGGCGGTCATCAGGAAAAACCCGAAAATGGTTGCGATAAATTCCGCCATTGAAGTCGATATGACCGGCCAGGTCTGCGCAGATTCGATCGGTGCCAGAATGTATTCAGGCGTTGGCGGCCAAATGGATTTTATCCGCGGCGCATCGCTCAGTGATGGCGGCAAGGCGATCATTGCCCTGCCGTCGGTCACCAAAAAAGGAGAAAGCCGAATCGTGCCTTATCTCAAACAAGGAGCAGGCGTGGTCACGACGCGCTCCCACGTGCAATATATCGTCACAGAATACGGAATTGCCGACCTATATGGGAAAACCCTCAAACAAAGAGCAAAGGCGCTAGTCGCGATTGCGCATCCTGACCATAGGGAAGACATCGCGAGGAAATATCGGGAACTGGTTGGTGGTGAACAGTATAGTTTAGCATAAGCGATCAGTCGTCAGCTTGCGGCGGGTAAATCAAAACCGTGCTTTTCCGGAGAATTGTGGTGGCGTTTTATTGAAGCAGGTTGTGAAATAAGAGTACTAAAAAAATCGCAATGACTTTAGGGTGATTGCGATTTTTGCGATTAGGGAATAATGACGGCCTTAAATCAGCCCGGCTGAAGTATTGATCCGGCCGGCGGGATTGGCTGCTACATTTTTGACATAAGTTTTTTGGCCTGTCGATTTCTCCAATGATTTGATATTTCTGCTGAACCTGGCAATCCCGACCATCATTCCGACAACGATTAAAAGCATCGCGCCGACGACAAAGTAAATAAAGAGTTCCATAACTTAAGATTTGTTGCGGCTTTTCGCGCCGCTGTTAATTGTTTTTCTTAAACAAATGTCTGAATTACAGCCCGCCAAAAGTATGATTTGCGTCATATGAGTTCGTGACTTAAATCTTTTTGGGCATCAGATTTTTAGGGTCAGCACCGGCCCGTCGGCATGATTCGCGAGGTTTTCGCTGATGCTTCCGTTGATCAGGTGCGATAAACCGGTACGCCCGTGAGTACACATTCCGATGATGTCGGCATTCACGCTTTTTGCGAAGTTGAGCACGCCTTTCTCTACACTTAAATCATTGTAGACATGCATTGAATAGTTGCCCGGCTGAAGCTCAGAAACAAAATCTTCCATCATTTTTTCGGCCATTCCGGTAGTCCTGAAATGGGTAGGTGTGCTGATGGTGACCAGGTGGATGTGTGCGTTGAAAATTTCGGCGATGGCTTTCATCTTTAAGAACGGCTCTTTGAACCGATATGAAAAATCACTCGCAAATACAAAATTAGCTGTATTGAATTCGCTTATTTCATTTTTGATGACAAGTACCGGAACGTCGGCGCTGCGAACGACTTTTTCAGTGTTTGAGCCGATGAACACTTCGTGAAGCCCGTTAGTGCCGGTTGATCCCATGACGATGAAGTCGATTTTGTTTTTTTTGGTTATCTTCAAAATTCCTTCAAAAGTCTTCTCGTAACGGATGATTTTTGACACCGCAAGGCCATCGAGATAATCGGCGTCTGCCAGATTGTCAAGCCTTTGCGCAATGGTCTTTTTAAAGAGCATGATTTCGGGAATTGAGCTGCCGGTAATCACGGCGTCGCTTTCATTTTGGGGCAAATCGAGCATGTGGAGCAAAACAATTTCACTCTTGTTGATGCGTGCGATTTGGGCCGCCACTTTCAAGGCATGCGCTGCGGTTTTTGAAAAATCGGTGGGAACCAGAATACGTTTCATATCGTCGTTTTTAAATTGTGTTTAGATTTGGGATTCCAGCCTTCGCATTAGGCGATACCGCTCCCAAACCAGGAACAAAATTATTGCCCGGGCTGCGGAACTGAAATGACCGGGGTCACAATTGGCATGTAAACGCGATTTTACGCCGGGCAATTTTCGGCGTCGAGCAGGTTTACCAGCATTTTCAAATGGCTGATCTGCACGTGTTCCATCACCACGACTTTGTACCAGTAGTTGTCGGCGTGGTGTTTCTCGGGCACAAGGTTGAAATGTTTGGCGACTTGATGCGGGACGTATTTTGACGGTATCGTGACGATATTCATCTGCGGCTCGCGGAAATATCCGATTCCTTTGTCAGTGAGCGCCCGGCACAGCCAATCAGTCCGATTGAGCAGTGTACCGACCTTTTCGGTCCAGCCATCGGCGCCGTAGGCATGTAAAATGGCCCATACCGCAACTGCATTTGAACCCGATCGGCTTCCGCATAGCGTGAGGTCGAGGCCTTCAACATATTCCGCTTCTTTGGTCAGCGTGTTGCCGATTAGACCTTTCCGGCAGACAAAAATGCCGGTTCCGTAGGGCGCCTGGAGCATTTTGTGCGCGTCGATGGTAAACGAAGAAATGGCTGGATTCGCAAAGGAAATCTTGCTTTCGCGATTGCTGAACGGATAAACAAACCCGCCATAAGCGCCGTCAATGTGAAGCTTGTAGCAGACATTTTGCCTTTCAAAGGCCGCGATGTAAAGTCCCGGATCGTCAACAGAGCCGAACATCGTCGTACCCATGTTGGCGACGGCGATAAAATATTTTTTTCCGTTTGCCCTGGCATTTTGGATTGCGGCGTCGAGCCCGATTGGATCAATGTGCCTCGTACCCGGGCCAACCGGTATTTTGAGCCAGTCAACCATCAATAGATTGGAAGCTTTAGGTATTGAATAATGAGTGTCCTCGGATGCGATGATTGCAATCTCGTTTACTGAGGCTTTAAATTCGGATATGAAAAAGTTGCGATAGATCCAAATAGCCTGAATATTTGCTTCAGTACCGCCCGATGCGATATAGCCGTCAAACCCGCCCGGCGCAGACTTGAAAATATCGATGGCGATGATATTCAAGACATCGCGCTCAAGCTGCTGGGTTCCGCTGAAAGCCGTTTCGGATCGACCAAAAGTATGGCAGCCGATGTGGTTCGGATTTGACACATAGACCTCAAGGGTCGGCGCGTCTGCAAGGAAATCAACGTCTGCCGGAAAAACCTCGGGGTCAAGATTTGAAACCGGATAGCCCAACGCCGTATCGGTCAGGAAATTTACGTTTTCGGCCAGCGCTTTTTGGATGCGCGCACGCCGCTGTTCAGCGTTTAATTTTTTCCAGTGCATGGTTGATTTGACTTTTTCGTTGGTCGTTGGTCGTCTGACGTTAGCGGTTCGGGGTTGCGACCTTGTGACTTTTGACTTTCTTCCGCTCGGCTTTTTGAGTTGCGTTGAGGCAGCAAAGCTATCCGGAAACGCGTATTTTAAATATGACTTAAATCATATTTCGGGTAACGCTTAAAAATTGCGACGATAATGAGCGCGAGCCCGATCGGTAAAAGGAAAGTGGCGCCAAGCAGGATTTCATCGTATTTTGCAATCAATGACAGTCGCAGGAACTGAAGCATTCCCTGACAGAAAAGAATCGATTCGGTCAGCAAAAAACCGGTATAGAAAACTACAAGCCCGGATTTAAACACCGCATTATGTCTGATTTGGAAACCATCGACAGTCAGGAAAAAAAACAAAAAGCCCGAGATTACGCCCAACATTCCCAAATGGATGAACCCGATCGTAAAATTTCGAACGGCATGTGATGCGAGGGCAAACGCCGGAAATACCGTAACGGCCTGCATAATGACCTTAGTCGCAAAACTGATCAGGGACAGGCCAAGAAGCCATTTGGGCCCCATATTTTTCGAAAAGAAAGCCTGCCGGTGCGACGCTGTCAGTCTAAAGAAATAAACCAGTGAAACAGCTTGCAGCGCAACGCCGATAACATTTATGAAAAACAAGGTGCGCGACGGAAAATACCAACTCACCGGCAAGGCAAACGTGACTATTGCCGAAAACACCATTGTATAATAAAAAGCATGTAACGTGTTTTCCTTCAATGCAATCCCATGTTTGCGAAGGATGTCGAAGAAAATTGAAAGTATCGAAAAGACAAACCATCCGTTGAACTGGAAGTGCAGGAAGAACTGGATCGCGACCTGATACAAAGCCGAATCTTTGCCCGCCAGGTTCATCGCAATCCCGACCGACCAGGCGCCAAGAGTCGATGCGAGCATGAAAATGATTGCCGTCCTCAAAAAAAGTCCGGCGGGATTTCGCGCGTTGTTGTCTTTCCAGATCCGGTAGCACAAAATATAACTGCACACGATGTGCAACGTGGAAAATATGATTGAAAATAAAGCATAGCCCTGAACCGGGAAAGAAACCATCATTCCGATGACCGTGAGCTGAGTCAGCCAGTATAAAAGACTGTATTTTTTCCGTTTATCCGAAGGAACAAAATGATGCACGAACAAACCGTAGATCATCATATAAACCCAGCCGAGCATTGCGGTATGCGAATGTGCATGGATCATTTTTGCGTACTCAAAGCCCAGCGCGGTCACGTTTGACAATCGCAGCAAAAGCCCCATGAGCGACGCAATCAGGAAATTAATCAGACAGGTGACAACCCAGGATTTCGGCATAGCTGTGATTTATGCCCTAAAAATAACGGGAATCCCGGATGAAGAGAAATCTTCGGCTGTTAAAATTTTCCGCGAGTGCGGCAAGTCGCCCAAAGTTGGCGTGTCATTCACAAAATGCTGCACATAATAATTTCCGGTATAGCCTGACTGCTCGAGGAACAAAGCCATTTTCTCCAAGTCTTCTTTGGTTATCAAATTCGAATGGACCGTCGTCCTGACTTCGAAATCGATGTTGTTCCGAAGCAAAATATTCAGCGACTGTTCAAAATTCCTGTAAAGGTCGCTGACGGTTATCTTTTTGAAAGCGTGCGGCAACGCCTTGAAATCAAGCGCCACATAGTCTATCTGGCCGGCCTGGATCAGTTTTTCGATAACGAGCGGCGCCGAACCGTTCGTATCTATCTTTACGCTGTAACCGCGTTGTTTGAGTTTCGCGGTAAAACCGGGCAGGCCTTTGTGCAGCGTACATTCGCCGCCACTTAAGACGACTCCGTCCAGTAAAGTTCCGCGTTGATCCAGAAAATGAAGTGCCTGATCAAAACTGATTTTGCCTTTTCCGTTGACGATCTCCGGATTATAGCAATACAAACACCGCATATTACAGCCCGCAAACCAAAGGATGCAGGCTGTCTTATCCGGATAGTCCAATAATGTGAACGGCGTAATGCTGTACAAAGGATTGGCCACTACTTTTCGGTAAAATGCGTTCTTTGACGGTGCTCGCCTTTTTTACCGATGTTGAAGCTTTCCACCGGGCGGTGATAGCCCATTACGCGGGTGTAGACCAGGCATTTGCTTCTTTTGCCGGCGTTTTTGGCAAGCACGTCTTCAATTTCAAGAGTTTTCATGTTCATTTGGTTTTAGGTTATTTAGGATTAGGTCGTCGCACTTTGGGCAATATTCATGTTCGCCTGTAAGATAGCCGTGGACAGGGCATACGCTGAATACCGGCGTCACGGTAATGTACGGAAGCTTGAAGTTGGTCAGCACTTTCCTGACGAAATGCTTGCAGGCTTCGGGCGTGCTGATCTTCTCGCGCATATACAGATGAAGCACAGTGCCGCCTGTATATTTGCACTGGAGTTCGTCCTGAAGAAACAGCGCCTGATACGGGTCGTCGGTATGGTCAACCGGGATTTGCGAGCTGTTCGTGTAGTAAATGTTCTCACCCTGGCCGGCCTGCAAAATATTCGGATAGCGCTTTTTGTCTTCTTTGGCGAACCGATAGGTCGTTCCTTCGGCCGGCGTGGCTTCAAGGTTGTAAAGATTGCCGGTTTCTTCCTGGAACTGTTTCATCCGCGCGCGAATATGCTCGAGGATTTCCGAAGCCAGGCCGATTCCCGCATGACTGGTAATGT
>JAEWLD010000205.1 GCA_023393485.1 Bacteroidota bacterium | reverse complement strand
CTGAAGCGGTAATATTTCTTAGAGAGCAAAAGCGCAAAGCAATTGTAAATGGACAATAAAAAAACACTTAAAGATATATTCGACGACGATGAATTGGGAATTTTAGACAGCGCACCCAAAACATCAGGAGTCAAAACGGAGGATGAACGATTGGTCGAGTCCTTCCAAGAGATTAATGCCTTTTTCGAAAAGAACAATAGAGAGCCAAATCAATCAGGCGTGACGGAGTTCAAATTGTTTTCCAGATTAAAAGGTTTGCGGCAAGATGAAAAGAAAATTGAGATACTTCGCCCTTATGACAAATTCGAGCTGTTAGGAGAGCCTAAAACGCCTCCTGCGACGGTTGCCGATATAATGTCGGATGATGATTTGGGTATTCTGGACCTCGACGATTCATTGTCGATTTTCAGAATTAAGAATGTGCCAGTTGACCGCGAAGAACCTGACTTTGTTGCGAGGCGTAAAGCCATGAAGAATTTTGAGCCTTATGAACCGATTTTCAAAGAGGTTCATCGTGAACTAAGAGAGGGCAAACGGAAATTGGTCGAATTCAAGGATGATAATTTGCAAGAAGGAAACTTCTATGTGATGGATGGGGTCCTTCTGTTTGTGGAAAAATTGGATGTTGAAGTTTCCGAAACTGCATTACCGTCGGGTAACAGAACCCGTAAAGACGGAAGAACTCATCTGATTTTCGAAAATGGCACTGAAAGTAACATGCTTTATCGCTCGTTAGCGAAACAGCTTTACATAAATGGGAAAGCAATTACTAAAAGTAGTGATAGCGATGAAGAAGAACTTATCAGAAATGCCAATTTAGTTAATGAGAAAGACGTTGAGTCTGGTTGGATTTATATTCTTCAATCGATGTCGTCAAGACCAGAAATCAGCAATATTCAAAACTTATTTAAAATAGGCTATTCGAAATTGCCTGTCGCGGACCGTATAAAGAACGCAAGGAAAGAGCCGACTTACCTAATGGATGAGGTTAAAATCGTTTCGAGCTTCAAATGCTACAATCTTAATCCTCAAAAGTTCGAGAACCTCATCCATCGCTTTTTTGGTAAGGTTTGTCTAAATGTAGATTTGTATGATGATAAAGGAAGGCGTTATACGCCGCGCGAGTGGTTTGTTGTACCTCTCGGTATAATCGAAAAAACCATTGAACTCATATTATCGGGAGATGTTGTAAATTATCAATACGATGAGGTAATGCAGTCTCTTCAAAAGAAATAGACAAAAGGGCGGTTATGTATTTCCACCTTTTTTGATTTTAGAAATCAATTCTTCCTTCTGTTTCTCGGACAAACCTTTCAAACGGATTGTTATTGGGAATTTCGGCGGCTGACTATCCAATAGCCTAATCATTTGGTCCGCAGTTAAAATTATCTTCATTTGTTGTCCTCTAATTTGTTATAAAGGATATCCCAATCTTCATTTAACAATCCATCCTTGCACATGTAGAAAATCCCTGCTTCATAGCGGTTATAAGGTTCAAACTCAACTCTATCAAAACTGAAGAACTCGCGTATTTCTTTTATTAGCTCATCATGGATTTTTAAGTCGTCGACATATATGGTAAAATGATTATGAAAGCCGTTTCGACTTGCAAAAGGCTCTGTTGTAAAGAATAGCCGTATTGCGCAATCGTATTTTTCGCTAAGGTGATTGAAGAGCGCGTGCATTTGTCTAAAACAGCCTTTTTTATTTCTATCCGTTTTGTAAGATACCGTCCCGAAGAAACTCCAATTTTGATTCCATAGATTGAATTGTAAACTGTCCTTATCTGTCAGGCAATCTATAACATTTCTCATAGACTTGTTTTTCAACCTAAGTTCCTGTACCTCATCGAACATTACCTCGCTGTCAAAATATCTTAAATGGTCTGCAGGGTACATACGCTTATTACCTTTAAATTTTGTCTCAGCTTTAAGGTCTTGATATTTCTTGTAGAATCGAAGTATTTTGCTCTTACTGACTCTCGTTGTTTTAATGAATTGTTTTAAATCTTCGAACTTCATTTTTTTTCTATTATTTTTTGGTTATAGCATTCCCATACAAGGAAGCAGTGTTATAATTAAATACTAAACGATTTTAAAAACTGTAGCTTTTACGGCACTTTTTTTCTAAAAAATTTTCTCGTGTGTGTTTCAAAGTGACACACTTTTCTTTTTTTTCGATTGAATCCAGAGCAAATTTCTGAAAGACATAGATTGGCCTGAGACAATTTCCTAACCCTTTAGCCTGATAAGAGAGGATTCGTGAGCGTTAACTCGGAAAATTGACTCGATAATGAGTTAGGGAGGGAGGTCCCCCACTCAATGCTTACGTGCGAATGATTGTAAACTTTGATGTATTAAAAGCGCACACTAAGCCCTCTAAGGCAAAAATTCGCCCTGTTATTTGCGTTCTAATTGAGTCTGGAAAAATAGGTAAGCGTCGGATAAGCGTTTCATATCTTGCACAAAACGGTTCGACAACACAACCTCAAAGGGTACAAAGCTTCTCAGAAATGAGGAGCTTTTTTTTTGAGGAATAATTTGAAACTCGGAATATGTAGGGCTCACACTTTTTAGTTCGAGCCCGGCCCCGGGTACAAAAAGCCTCAGATTTCTCTGAGGCTTTTTTATTTTAAATTATGAATTTTAAATTTTAAATTGATCGCTTCGTTAAATGAACGATAGCTTTAACCGAAACCAATGAAAAACTATTTCAGGTTCTGCGTAATCATCTTCGTGTTGTTGCCATCATTAAATCTCGCTCAGGAAGGTAAGAAGAATCAAAAAGCCGTCATCAAACGCAAATCTATTGCGACCATTGCAAGCAGTGCGAAACCTGCGGGCAGAATTTCCAAAAAAGACTGCTTGACATAAAGGGCGTGAAGATGATGGAGCTCGATGAAAATGCGATGACTATCACCGTCTACTACGATTCACGTAAAACCAATTTGCCGGCAATCCGTGAAGCGATCGCCAATATCGGCCATGATGCCGATGAACTAAAAGCAAATCCAGCAGCTTACGAAACGCTCGTCGGTTGTTGTAAAAAAGCGTAAGTTGGAAACAAGAAAGCAACATTGGGAAACCGTCTACGAAACCAAAACGCCCGAACAGGTCAGCTGGACTCAAGCCATTCCTAGAACATCGCTCGCCCTTATTCGCGGTTGTAAAGGCTACCGAAGAAAAAACATCATTGACGTCGGCGGCGGAGACAGTAATCTCGTCGATTTTTTGCTCGATGACGGCTGTACAAACCTTACAGTGCTCGACATTTCGGGCAAAGCATTGGAACGCGCCAAAGTTCGGTTGGGCGAACGAGCCAACCAAATAAAATGGATTGTTTCCGATATCAATGATTTTACCCCGGCGGCGTCTTATGACATCTGGCACGATCGCGCCGCATTCCACTTTTTGACAGAAACGGCGCAAATCAATCGGTATGTTGAAACAGTCAATCAATCGGTAAGAGAAAACCTGATTGTCGGGACTTTTTCTGAAGTCGGCCCAAAGAAATGCAGCGGTCTTGACATCACGCAGTATTCCGAGTCAAAAATGACAAATACTTTCAGGGGTTTCAAAAAAGGTTTATGTCAAAGCGAGGAACACGTTACGCAATTCCAAACCACACAACACTTTATTTTCTGCCATTTCAAGAAGCAATAAAAAAAGTCCGGTTTTGACGCCCGGACTTTTCAGAATTGATTGTGAATTGGTGTTTTATATTGTTTGCTGCTTTTTGCCCCAACAGCCCTGTGAGCAGCGTTATTTCTGATACAAATGAACAACAGTATTATGGCGCTGCCAAAACATTCTGTTGAATAGCAGGGATTTCCGACAAGCATCACTTTTTATAAAATTCGTTGCCGTTCGTCGACAAAAAAAAGGCGCCCGATTGGACGCCACATACTAATTCGTTTATTGTAATCTAGCCTAGTAGATCAACGACCATCGAAGGGAAAAAGCCCATGCCCAAATTGAGCAAGACCGATATGATCGCAACAGCGTAAAACGCCATCGGAACCGGTTTGACTTCGCCTTCAGCGTCTTTGGTATACATCGCGAGAATCAACTTGAAATAATAGCCGACGCTCACAATCGAGTTCACCACACCAGCGATGACCAAGGCGAGATAGCCGCCTTCAATAGTCTGTGTAAACAACATAAACTTGGCAAAAAATCCCGCAAAAATCGGGATGCCGGCCATAGACAATAAGGCGCAGGTCAAAACCGCTGCCATTACCGGGCTTTTCTTGCCGAGCCCGTTAAAGTTGACGATATCTTCATTGTCTTTTTCCTGACAAACATAGATCAGTACTGTAAATGCGGCGATGCCAGCAAGTGCGTAGGCCGCAGAGTAATACAATAGCGCGCCCGGTTCAACGGTCAGGTTCAACAGGAACATCAACATGAAACCTGCGTGAGAAATGCCCGAAAACGCAAGCATCCTTTTGACGTTTTGCTGACGTAGCGCAAGAAAGTTTCCAACGGTCATTGACAATACCGCGATAATGCCGATTACCCATTCAAAGCGAAGGTCAGTTTCGGCGTTCATGCCGCGAACCAATTTATACAAAGTTGCAACCGCAACCACTTTTGCAAGCGTAGCCATCAATGCCGTGGTCAAAGATGGCGAACCTTCGTAAACGTCCGGCGCCCAAAAATGGAACGGTGCAGCGGCAACTTTAAAAAGCATTCCGATAACCATCAAAGCAAGTCCGATGTTGAACCACTCAGGAATCATATCGGATTTCGACAATTCATAAATTTCGACGATATTGAACGAGCCGGTCGCGCCGTAAATCAAACAGATGCCAAATAAAATAATACCGGACGCGAATGAACCCATCAGGAAGTATTTCATGCCGGCTTCGTTGCTTTTGAGGCTCAGCCGATTGCTGCCTGCCAATACGTAAAGTGAAATTGAAAGTACTTCGATACCGAGGAAAAACATCGCGAGATTGCCAAATGAAACCATCGCGACCGCGCCGGCCAATAGGAAAATTTTAATTGCGATATAATCCGACAATTTCTTTGGATGATACCTGTAGAAATCGCCGCTCAAAGAAATCAGGAATATCATCAAAACAATAAATAATGCCGAAAACGACGTCGCAAATTTACTGTTGACGATCATGTTGTTATAATGGCCTTCGGTGAACCCGAATTCCGAAACCGTCATCCCGAGAATCGCCAAAAGCCCGACCACCGTAACGGCAACAATCGCTTTTCGCATGTTGAGGATTTCCATCAAAAGGCAAAGAATGCCCAATCCTGTTATGGCAAGTAATGTGTTCATCTAGGAATCGAATCGGTTAATGTGGGTTAAAATATTTTCGATGCTTGGCGAGACCAGATCGGTGAAAGCTTTCGGGTAAAATCCGAAGAAAAGCAACACGGCGATAATCACAACCAGCATTAATCCTTCGTTAAAAGTAACATCTGCAAACGGTCTTGCATTTTTCTCGCCGAGCATCACGCGCTGGAACATCCGCAACATATAGACTGCGCTTAAGATAATCGTCAGCCCGCCCAAAACGGACCAAATCGGGTTGGCCTGGAACAAGCTGAACAATACCATGAATTCGCCGACGAAATTAAAAGTCGCTGGCAATGCAACCGATGCCAAGACCAGAATCATAAACATCGACGAGAATTTCGGAGTCTGGATACGGATTCCGCCCATATCGGCAATCGCGCGCGTTTGATAACGGCGATAGATGATTTCAGCAACGAAGAACAAGCCTACAATCACAAAGCCGTGCGCAATCATCTGCAATACCGCGCCGGTCAAGCCATCGGGAGTTAAAGTATAACAGCCGGCAGCAATCAACCCGACGTGTGCCAGTGAAGAATAGGCAAGCAATCGCTTCAAATCTTTTTGGCGCAGCGCGACAATCGATCCGTAAATCACGCCCGCAACGTTTACAGCCAACAAAATCGGCATCCATTCTTTGGCGACAAGCGGCGCAATCGGCAGCTGCCAGCGAATGATGCTGTACAAGCCCATTTTGAGCATAATGCCCGAAAGCAGCATCGTACCGACAGTTGGCGCTTTTTGGTAAACCGCAGCCTGCCAGGTATGGAACGGAATCAGTGGAATCTTGATCGCATAGGCAACAAAGAAAGCCAGGAACGCCCAGTATTGCTCACGCATCGTCAAATGGACCTCGCTGAGATCTTCCCACATGAAACTTCCGGTTTTCTGGTACAAATAGGCGAATGCGGCCAACATGAACAGCGAGCCTGCAAAGGTGTAAATGAAAAACTTGACGACAGCTTTTTTTCGCGCCTCGGCATCGTCATTTCCCCAAAGCAGCGCGATGAAGTAAATCGGCACAAGCGAAAGTTCCCAGAAAACGTAGTACAGCAATCCGTCTTCTGCCAGGAAAGTGCCGCACATCGCAAAGGCCATGAACAGCATCAGCCCGTAAATGCCGCGAGCGTTTCTGAAATCATTGCCGAACCCTGAATAAATGATCAGCGGCGTCAACGCGGTTGTCAGCAAAACCATCGCGAGTGACAATCCATCGCCCATAAAAGCCAGGTTGATTTGCGGATTGGTGATCCAAACGCGTGAAAAGCTGACGTCGGCGCCGGCAAGTTTGTCGTTCAACACAATCAAAGTCGCCACAAAAGCGGCGAAGCTGAACAAAAGCGCAATTTTAGACGCCAATTTGTCGCCGCTGAAATACGTTGCGATAGCTCCGATTAAAAGAATGATCAGTATGTAAGTTACATCCATCGTTTAAAATTATTGCGCTAGGAATAGATAAGTCAAAATGCTGCAGACGCCAAGTACGAACGCAAACAGATAATATCCGATGCTGCCGTTCTGCATCGCCTGGCCTTGCGTGCCGATTGAGTTGGCCATCCGGCCCCAACCGTAAACAAAGCGCGAAAGCACCGTTTCAATCACATCGCGGAAAAAGCGCGACATGGCGTGAAGCGGCTTGACCAACAACGCGTTGTAAATCTCGTCGACGTAATATTTATTGTAAAGCACTTTGGCAAATCCGGTGATGTTTTCATCAGATTCGGGCACTTCAGATTTTTTGATGTATTTCATATAAGCAACGCCGATTCCGACCAGCGCGCCCACCGTGGCAATTGCCATCAGCACATAAGCCGTACCGTCCAAATGGTGTTCGCCATGACCCACTTTATCCAAAAGCGGCGCAAGATAATTATTGAGCCAGGTACTTCCAGGAAGGTTGATCAACCCGCCGATTGCCGCGAGAATCGCCAGGACAATCAATGGGAATGTAATCAACCCAGGGCTTTCGTGTAAATGGTGTTTTTGCTCTTCGGTACCGCGGAATTCTTTGTAGAAAGTCAGGTACATCAATCGGAACATGTAGAATGCGGTCAGGATCGATGCAAATGAGCCGATTACCCAAAGTGGAATGTTGTGATGGAATGCGGAGAGCAAGATTTCGTCTTTTGACCAGAAACCGGCCAACGGGAAAATTCCTGAAATCGCGAGCGAAGAAACCAGCATCGTGATAAATGTGACCGGCATCGCTTTTCTGAGTCCGCCCATGTTGCGCATGTCCTGCTGGCCATGCAATGCGTGTATCACAGAGCCCGAACCGAGGAACAGACAAGCCTTGAAGAACGCGTGTGTAATCACATGGAAAACCGCAACTTCATAAGCGCCAAAACCGAGGGCGAGGAACATCAATCCCAATTGTGAAACGGTTGAATAGGCGAGGACTTTTTTGATATCGTTTTGCACAAGGCCGATGGTTGCCGCGAGCAATGCCGTAAATCCGCCGACGTACGCAATTACTTCCTGAATATTTGGCGCAACGTCAAAAAGGAAATGCATTCGCGTCACCATGAAAATACCTGCGGTTACCATTGTTGCCGCGTGGATGAGCGCCGAAACCGGAGTCGGACCGGCCATCGCATCAGGGAGCCAGGTATACAATGGAATTTGTGCAGACTTTCCGCATGCGCCGACAAACAATGCGAGTGCAGCTGCGGCGAGCCAATAGGTATCTACCGAACCGGCTGTGATCGCGTGTTTGAGTTCGATGTAATTCAATGTCTTGCAAGTAACCGCGAGAATAAACATGCCGATCAAAAAGCCCAAGTCACCGATGCGGTTCATGATAAACGCTTTCTTCGCGGCATCGTTGTAATCCTGGTTTTTGTACCAGAAACCGATCAAAAGATAAGAGCAAAGACCAACGCCTTCCCAACCGATGAACATCACCGGAAGGTTGCTTCCCGCAACGAGCACGATCATAAAGAACACGAACAGGTTCAGGTAAGCGAAGAACATGTGGAGTTTTTCGTCGTCGTGCATGTATGAAATCGAATACAGATGGATCAATGATCCGATTCCGGTCACGAACATCAGCCACAACAAAGACAATTGATCAAGCTGGACGCCGAGGTCGACGGTAAAATTTTTAAATGAAATCCAGTCGAAGAATGAAACAACGATCGGTTTTCCGGTTTCCATAACCTGCAGAAAGAAAGTCAGCGTAACCAGCAACGACACAAAAACCGCAGCCGTTCCAAGCCAACCCGCGACATTTTTGCCCAGCGACTTCCCAAAGAAAACGTTGATGACAAACCCGGCAAGCGGCGATAAAAGTAAAAGTAAAGTCATGCTATCCATCCGGGGTTATCCTTTTAAATTTTTCAAATTATCGATATCGATTGAACTCAGGTTGCGGAAAATCGCGACCAAAATCGCCAGTCCGACGGCTACTTCCGCAGCAGCGACGGCCATCGAGAAGAATACGAAAACCTGTCCTTGCGCGTCCTGATGATAGGTTGAAAATGCGACGAACAATAAGTTTACGGCGTTGAGCATGATCTCGATCGACATGAACACGATGATCGCGTTGCGGCGATACAACACGCCAAACACGCCAATACAAAACAAAAGCGTTGACAGAAAAATGTAATTTTCAATGCCGATATGTTCCAGAATATTTTGCATCAGTCCATTTGTTTTTCTTTCTTAGACAATAACACGGCGCCGATCATCGCCACTAAAAGCAGTATCGACGCAAACTCAAACGGCACCATAAAACCACCGTCTTCGCTGCTAAGCAAAACCTGGCCGAGTTTTTTGATCGATTGGTTATCTTCGCCGGTGACCACATATTCAGGTGCAACGGTTGATTGCGATTTGATGAACGCCGCAACCAACACCAGGGCAACCAGGCAGAATGAAATCGTTGCGGCGATTTTAGTGACCAGCGGCTTGTGCGGCTCGTCGTCCTTATTGAGGTTCATGAGCATGATCGTAAAAAGGAACAAAACCATGATGGCGCCCGCATAGACGATGATGTGAACGATTCCGAGGAACTGCGCGTTGAACATAAAGTAATGCGCGGCAATCGAAAAGAAGCAAATGACGAGGTAAATCGCGCTATGGATCGGATTCTTGCTAAGAATCGTCAGCATCGCCGTGCCCAAAGTCACCGCCGATAAAATGTAAAAAAGGATCAGTAAAATATCCATATCAAGCTTTGGTGTTGGCAATGGCCATCTCGAGTGGCATGACCAGTTTGTCTTTTCCGTAAATGAAGTCCTCCCGGTCGTAAAACGAGCCTACAAGTTCTTTTGATTTTGTCAGGTAAATGGCCTGTTTTGGGCAGGCTTCCTCACAAAGTCCGCAGAAAATGCAGCGCAGCATATTGATTTCATAAATCGACGCGTATTTTTCCTCGCGATACAAATGCTTTTCGTCCGGTTTGCGCTCCTCGGCTTTCATCGTGATGGCTTCGGCCGGGCAGGACAACGCGCATAATCCGCAGGCCGTGCAACGTTCACGGCCTTGTTCGTCGCGCATCAGCATGTGTTGGCCGCGCCAGACCGCGCTGCGTTCGCGAACCTGCTCCGGATATTGGATCGTCGCCTTGCGTGAGAATAAGTGACCGATCGTAATCCATAGACCTTTGATGATCGCGACCAGATAAAGCCGTTCCCAAAAAGTCATCTCTTTGTTCGAGACTTGCTTTTTCCTTCCGGATAATGATATACTTTCTATTGACATAACTTTTTTTTTAGCCGGTTACATTCCCAGGAAGGCACCGATTTCATGTCTTAACATTACAATTCCGGTAATTACGATGTTGACAATCGCAAGCGGAATCAAAACTCTCCAACCGAGGTTCATCAATTGGTCATAGCGGAAACGCGGAATCGTCCAGCGAACCCACATGTAGAAAAAGATGAAACCGCAGATTTTGATGAACAACACCAGAATGCCGATGATGTTGGCAATATTGACGCCCCAGTTTTCAGTCGCCCAAGCCATTCCCGGATAGTTGTATCCGCCGAAGAAAAGTACGGCCAGCAGCGCCGATGAAATGAACATGTTCGCGTATTCGGCAAAAAGGTAAAAGCCCATTTTCATTGACGAATATTCGGTGTGGTAACCGCCGATGAGCTCAGACTCGCATTCGGCCAGGTCAAACGGCGTACGGTTGGTTTCGGCAAAGGCGCAAATCAAAAAAATCAAAAACGACAATGGCTGATACAAAACGTTCCAATGCCATTCAGATTGCTGTGCTGCGATTTCGCGAAGGCTCAGCGTTCCGGTCATCATCAATAGCGCGATGATTGACAAACCCATCGCGACTTCATACGATACCATTTGCGATGCCGCACGAACCGCGCCCATCAACGAAAATTTGTTGTTTGATGCCCAGCCGCCGATCATAATTCCGTAAACCCCGACAGACACAACGCCGAAAACGTAAAGTATCGCCACATCGATGTCGGTCGCCTGCAGAATGACTTCGTGCCCGCCGATGATCAGCTTATCGCCCCAAGGCATCACGGCGCTGGTCATAAGCGCTGTTGACATCGCGATTGCCGGCCCGACGACAAACAGGAAACGGTTTGGCGTGTTCGGGAAAAATTCCTCTTTTGAGAACAGTTTCAGTCCGTCGGCCAATGGCTGGAGCAATCCCCCGACGCCGGCGCGGTTCGGTCCGATGCGGTCTTGCAAAAAAGCGGCGACTTTGCGCTCGGCCCAGGTTGAGTACATCGCCATGATCATTGTGATGGCAAAGATCGCTGTGATGAAAATGCTTTTTTCTATGACGAATGCACTATCCATGTTTCGGTTCTATTTTTTGTCCGTCGATTCCTTCGTTGTAATCGATTTCGGTCATACTGATTTTTTTTCTGTCGATATCGCGGCCAAGCAAAATGTTCTTTTCCGTCGCGATTTCAACCTTGTCAAGCGGTCGCGTGTAATTGTTCTGGTTGATCACCGAATCCTTTTCAAACTTGCGCGGTCCTTCAATCACCCAGTCATTGACGTCTTTGTGGTCAAAACGGCACGAATTGCAGATGAATTCGTCAACTTCGTGGTATTCGTCCTTGCGTCCGGTCACGCGCTGGATTTCGTCGCCGAACATCCAAACGGTCACTTTGCCTGAACACGTCGGGCAATCGCGGTGCGCATCGTATGGCTTGTTGAACCAAACACGCGATTTGAAACGGAAAGTCTTGTCGGTGAGCGCGCCAACCGGGCAAACGTCGATCATATTGCCTGAAAATTCATTGTCGATCGCTTTTGAAATACACGTCGAAATGTTCGAGTGATCGGCGCGGTCCATCACTCCGTGTACGCGGTTGTCCGTCAATTGGTCGGCAACCATGACGCAGCGATAACACAAAATGCATCTGTTCATGTGCAGTTGGATATTCGGGCCGATATCTTCGGGCTCGAAAGTCCTTTTCTCCTCGATAAAACGCGTTTGGGCCTTGCCGTGTTTGAAACTCAGGTTCTGCAAATCGCATTCGCCTGCCTGATCGCAAACCGGGCAATCGAGCGGGTGATTGATCAGCAGGAATTCGGTGACTGATTTCCTGGCTTCGGTCACGCGGTCAGATGAAACGCTGTTGACTTCCATTCCATCCATCACGCCCGTTACGCATGATGCCATAAGTTTCGGCATTGGCCGTGGATCGGCATCGCTGCCTTTTGACACTTCGACCAAACAACAACGGCATTTGCCGCCGCTTCCTTTAAGTTTCGAATAATAGCACATGGCCGGCGGAACTGATTCCCCGCCGATCATACGCGCCGCCTGCAGGATTGTTGTTCCTGGTTCGACGTCGATGCTTTGTCCGTCTATGGTTACTTTCATTGCGATAATGCGTCGCCGCTATTTTTTAATGAATTTGTTAATATACTCGCCGCCGTTTCCGCCTTTGATTTTCAGGATATAGAATCCGGCTTCAAGACCTGAAACGTTTATCCTGGCGTCGGTCATACTGGTAGACAATACGTTTTTGCCCATCATGTCAAAAACCGTAACCCAAGCCATACTTTGATCTTCCAAACCAGAAACGGCGATAAAATCCGTCGCCGGGTTCGGAGACACGGCGATGTTGTTTTTCTGGAAACCCGCCGTCGCCAATGCGTTGTCGGTCAGGATAACCACTTTATTATCTGTATTGAAGGCGTAACGGCCCATGCCAAGACAAATCGCTTTTTTGGGCGTGCCGGTGGCCTGTGTGATATTTTGCGAATTGTACAGCAAAAAGCTGTCGATATTGTATCGTTTAAATGAAATCGTGCCATTATTCAGATACGCAAATCCCGCATGGTTGTTACCGGCGTCAAT
>JAEWLD010000149.1 GCA_023393485.1 Bacteroidota bacterium | reverse complement strand
GAGAATGCCCGACTGGTCATGCTGGCCAAACGACCACTGTGCAAGCCCGATGAAAAAAACCAGTAAAAATAATCTTGATTTCACAAATTTTCTTTTTTAGGCCATTGATAAGTCGTGAATAAAATCGGTGAATCCCTGGCCGCGTTCCCAAAGATAAAAAATCGTACTTTCGTTTCATGGATCTGCTCAGAAAATTGTTGTTCCCGTTTGCCATCGTTTACGGTTTGGTGTCGGCTATCCGCAATTGGCTTTACGATCGGAAAATACTGAAATCCAGCACATTTGAAATTCCGGTGATTGCAGTCGGGAATCTCAGCGTTGGCGGCACCGGAAAATCACCCCAGGTTGAATATTTGATCAGGCTTCTGTCTCCGAAGCATAAAATCGCTGTTTTGAGCCGCGGTTATAAACGCTCGACAAAAGGTTTTGTGCTGGCCGGCGGTAGCGCATCGGCCGAAAACCTTGGCGATGAACCGTATCAGTTCCATCGCAAATTTCCAGAGATAACCGTCGCGGTCGATGCCGATCGCGCAAACGGCATCAAACAATTGATCGCGCTGATGAATCCCGATGTCATCTTGCTCGACGACGCCTTCCAGCACCGAAAGGTCCAAGCCGGATTCTACATTTTATTGACCGCTTATAATGATCTCTTTTCCGACGATTTCATCCTGCCGATGGGCAATCTACGTGAAAGCCGTGACGGCGCCGACCGTGCCGACTGTATTATTGTGACGAAATGTCCAAAAACGCTTTCGGCTGCCGAAATGAAACAGATTCGTAATAAAATCAAGCCGAATACAAACCAGGAATTGTTTTTTACATTTATCGATTACGAGGATTTTGTGGTTAATGAAACCGAAAAAATCGCGGTTTCGACGCTTCGCCAGGAAAAGAAATTGCTCGTGGCAGGTATCGCCAAGCCAAAGCCGTTTTTCAATCATTTGCGGCACGACGGCGATATGGTGATGGAATTTCCGGATCATCATGCCTTTACCGATTCGGAAATCGAGACCATCAAAAGCAAGGCACACAAACATAAAATCGTCACGACCGAAAAAGACTATGTCCGGCTCGGTCGCCAGATTCCAAACCTTTTTTATTTGCCGATCCGGAGTACATTTTTGTCAGGCGGCGAAAAATTCAACCAAATCATTTTAGACTATGTGGGAAAAAACACAACAGACAATTGAATATATTCGAAATAAAACCGATTTCGCACCTGAATACGGCGTAATTCTCGGTTCTGGACTCGGCGGTTTCACCGATGATATGACCATCGAGTACACCTTGCCGTATAATGACATTCCCAATTTTCCGGTGTCTACGGTTGAAGGCCACAAAGGCGCGCTCGTATTTGGGACGATAGGCAATAAGAAAGTAGTCGCGATGCAAGGCCGTTTCCATTATTACGAAGGTTACAGCATGCAGGAAGTGACTTTTCCGGTACGCGTGATGAAGTTGCTCGGAGTAAGCAAATTAGTTGTTTCAAATGCTTCGGGCGGTGTCAATTTTGACTATAAGGTCGGAACAATCGTGATCCTGAAAGACCATATCAACATGATGCCCGAGCATCCTTTGCGCGGAAAAAACGATTCCCGCTTCGGGCCGCGATTCGTCAATATGAGCGAACCGTTCAGCCGTGCGATGATCCACAAATGCAAGGAAATTGCGTACGAACTTGAAATCGATGTCAAGGATGGCGTCTATATGGGCTTGCAAGGCCCGACTTTCGAGACTTTGGCCGAATACAAAATGGTTAAAGCCCTTGGCGCCGACTGTGTTGGCATGTCAACCGTACCGGAAGTCATCGTGGCGCGGCATATGGATCTTGAAACATTCGGCATTTCGGTAATTACCGATATGGGCGATGAGCACAACATCGGCGTAATTACGCACGAAGAAGTATTGGAAGCGGCAAAAAAAGCCGAGCCGCTTGTCAGGAAACTGATCGGTGAACTTATTCGAAGATATTGATCAGTGCGGCGGAAGCGGCTCGTCGTATTGGTTGCCGAGCACACCTTCGGTAATGACGATTTCCTGACTGCCATCACTAAGCCTGCCGGAAAAAGTCCCGCTGACGCAGGTTGTGCGGTTGGAAGTTATTTTGCTTTCAAACTGGCCGCTGAGAAAATTGCCTTCAAAATATTCAATGTCTCCTGACTGGCCGTATTGGAGCTTTTCGATTTTGTTCGCGCCGGTCTTTCGGTACGGCATTTCGATGTAGATGTTCTGATAGCTATTCGGTGCCGTATATCGGGTAAACCAAAGTGTGAGCGTATGCCCGTGTCCATTCCAGTCAATGCCATAGCCATTGCAGTCAAAAGTCTGCGTTTCGCCGTTGATCTTCATTGTGATGCCGCTGCCTTCGCAATTGGGTTCAGATGAGCCGCCTGAGCAAGACAGCGCAAAAACAAGTGCAGATAAAATTGCCGAAAATTTCGTGATGTTTCGCATTTTATACGTTTGCGGCCAAGACTTTATAGAAGTTTTCCGGATCGAACGGTTTGGTAATTACGTCATTCATGCCATAAGACAGCAACATTTCGCGGTTTTCATTGAGTGAAATCGCGGTCAGTGCAATAATGCGCGTATGGGTGTCAAATGTCCTAATCGTCTGGGTTGCGATCGTGCCATTGATTCCCGGAAGATGGACGTCCATCAGCACCAAATCGTAATAATTGTTTTTGACCGCTTCAATCGCATCTTCGCCATTGTCGATGATTTCGACCAGCATTTGCTTGTTTTCGAGCATTTTCTTAGTGATCATCTGGTTGATCTTGTTGTCTTCGATCAGCAGGATTTTCTTGTTGACGAAAACCGTTTCGTCATAGTCGGTATTCGCGTCGACCGAAATTGCCGAGCCAAGCCCGAATTTAAGCCCGAATGAAAACGTCGATCCTTTGCCGACCTTGCTTTCAAGACGGATTTGCCCGCCGAGAATATCGATTAGTTTCTTAACGATGTTCAGTCCCAGCCCGGTGCCGCCGTATTTGCGGTTGATTTCAATCGAGCCTTGTGAGAAACTGTCAAAAATCGTTTCCTGTTTGTCTTCGGGAATGCCGATTCCGGTGTCTACGATCTTGAAGTAGATCGACGTTGTTTCTTCGCCGAGTTCCATTAGTTTGGCGATGACTTTCACTTCACCGTTCTGGGTGAATTTAAGCGCGTTGTTGATCAGGTTGATGAAAATCTGCGACAGCTTTGTCGGGTCGCCAATCAGGTTGTCGGGAATCGATTCATCAATCTCGACAATGTACTTATTGTTGTTCTGCTGCGCCATCTCGCGCAATGAATTCTGTATGTTTTCAAGCAGCAACTTGAGGTTGAAATTGATCGCTTCAGCCTGGACATTGCTTGATTCGATGCGGTTGATTTCAAGGATTTCATTGATGAACGTCAATAAATAATTGCCCGAGAATTTCAACGATTCGAGATAATTCAGCTGTGTTTTTTTCGGACTTTCCTCAAGCAGCAAGTGCGTGATGCCATTAATCGCATTGAGCGGCGTGCGGAGTTCGTGGCTCACCGTCGAGAGGAATTCGGCGCGCGCCTTTGAGGCTTTTTCGGCCTTGTCCTTGGCGAGCTGCAATTCGTTGTTTTTTTCCTTGAGCAAAAGGTTAGACTGATTCCTGATGATGTTGTTTTTGTACAACGACAAGCTCAGAAGCGACAAAATCGAAATGAGTGCGATCGCCAAAATCGAAATCACTTTCGCAAACCGGTTCGCGTCGCGCTGCTGCTTGTTTTCACGATCCATTTGCTCGATGGTTTTGAGCTTTTCGGTTTCCTTGAACTTGGCGTAATCATCGGCGCCGAGCCTGTCGCGCGTCAAGGCAGAAATCGTATCCTTGAGATCAAGGTGTTTTTTTAGCGACATAAACGCATGCGTCATATCTGACATGTCCTCGTAAACCGCGCTCATCGAACGATAGACCTTTGATTCGAGATCGATGTTTTTAGACAAATTGTTGAGTTCGAGCGCGCGTTGCATGTAATTTATCGCGAGATTGTTGCGGCCATTTTCGGCTTCGATCGTGCCCATTTGATAAAGCGCTTCGGCCTTTACGCCGTAATTTTCCTGTGTATCGGGTTTGGCGATCAGTGAGCTGAAAATCGTCGATGCCTGCTTGTATTTGCCTTTTGCCTTGTAGACGATACCTTTTTGGAGGTTGAGCAAATCAATCGCGTCGGGAATTTTGATGGTTTCGTAAATCGATTTGGCCTGGTTGAAGCTCGTCTCGGCCTGCGAATAGCTTTCCTTTTCCATGTATGACAAACCGAGATTGTAGTAGGCAAAAGCTTGCTCGTCCGAGGGTTTTAAAGTGCTGAACAGCTGGAGGCTTTTGTGGAGATTTTCAATCGCGTCGTCGTATTTCTTGAGTTCAAAGTAAAATGTGCCCAGTGCGGACAATGCATTCGCTTCTGCCTTTACATCTCCGTTCGCATGCGCGTAGTCTATGGCCTTTTGGGTATAGTCAAGTGAATTCTTGAAGTTGTTGACTTTGGCGTTGAAATTAGCTACCTGAAGATAATGGCTTACACTGTCTGCTTTCTCAGATGTTTTTGTCTGGGAGAACAACAGTCCGGTACAAAATAAAAACACAACAGCTAATCTCATTCAGAAACGCGTTACGATAAAAACGGGGGTTAAATATAGCTAAATATTTTCTGAAGGAAAAAAACCGGAAGTTCTAAAGTGGTTTGAGAAATGCGTTTTTTGCGGCAGACCTAAAAACAGAGACTCCGAAACAAGTTCGGAGTCCCAAACAAACCATCATTTTACTCCGAACTTGGTTCGGAGTCTATTTCCAGATTCTTCCAATCAAGTCAACAATTCTCGACGAATACCCAATTTCATTGTCATACCAACCCACAACCTTCACCATTTTTCCAATTGCCGAAGTCAGCTGCGCATCAAAAAGGCATGAATTGCGGTTGCCGAGAATATCGACAGAAACAATCGGGTCTTCGGTATAGGCGAGAATGCCTTTCAACTCATTTTCGGAAGCGGTCTTAAAAGCCGCATTGATCTCGTCGATCGATACTTCGCGTTCGACGTAACAAGTGATGTCTGTAAGCGAACCGTCTGGAACCGGAACGCGGATGCCGCTACCACCGATTTTACCTTCCATTTCGGGGAAAATATTGTTCAAGGCTTTGGCTGCGCCGGTGGTCGTCGGGACGATTGACTGCGATGCCGCGCGCGCCCGACGCAAATCGCGGTGCGGCTGGTCGTGCAGACTTTGGTCTGTAGTGTAGGAGTGAACGGTCGTGATGTACGCCATTTCAATTCCGCATAAATCTTTGATGACTTTAATCATCGGCGCGGCATTGTTAGTGGTACAGCTGGCGTTTGAAATGATTTTCTCGGTGCCGTCGAGAATGTGGTCGTTGACACCGAGTACAACGGTTTTGATCTCGGGAACTTCGGCCGGCGCTGAAAGAATTACCTTTTTGGCGCCCGAAAGAATGTGCGCATTAATGTCTGCAAATGTTTTGTATTTGCCTGTGGATTCTACGACAACATCGATATCGAGCGATTTCCAGTCAAGATTGGCGATGCTTTTTTCGTGAAAGAATTTTATAGGCCTGCCGCCGACGACGATACCATTTTCATCAGACGAAACTTCCAAAGGCAAAATCCCGTGGATGCTGTCGTATTTAAGCAGATGCGCCATTGTTTTATTATCGGCGATGTCATTGATCGCGACCACTTGGATCGTTGGGTGCTCAGTTAGAAGGCGCAGGAGATTGCGTCCGATGCGGCCGAATCCGTTGATGGCGATTTTTGTTTTAGTCATAAAAAAGAAAAAAGAGAAAAGACCGTTTCACTGAAAGATCGCTTCGCTGAAAGATGTCAAAGATTCAGATATTCCCGTCTTATTTCTTTTAGCGAAGCGTCTTTCTTCTTTCAGCGCAGCGGTCTTTCTTCTATAAAATATGTTTCTGTGCATGATAAGACGAGCGGACAAGCGCCCCGCTCTCCACATGCCTGAAGCCCATTTCCTTACCGATTTCTTCGTATTTCTTAAATTGTTCAGGCGTGATGAATTCCTTGACGGGCAAGTGTTTTTTCGATGGCTGCAAATATTGGCCGATGGTCACGACATCGACGTTTGCATCGCGTAAATCGCGCATCGTTTGGATGACTTCTTCCTCAGTTTCGCCGAGGCCCAACATGATGCCGGATTTAGTGCGGCGAATGCCGTTTTCCTTGAGATATTTCAAAACCGCGAGGCTGCGGTCATATTTTGCCTGGATGCGGACTTCGCGCGTTAGCCTGCGCACGGTTTCCATGTTATGCGACACGACTTCGGGGTCGGCTTCAACAATCCTGTCGAGGTTGCGCTCGTTGCCCTGAAAATCGGGAATCAGCGTTTCAAGTGTCGTTTCGGGATTCATGCGCCGAATCGCCTTGACGGTCTCGACCCAGATAATCGAACCCATGTCTTTCAAATCGTCGCGGTCAACGCTGGTCACTACCGCATGCCTGATGTTCATGATCTTGATCGAGCGCGCCACTTTTTCAGGCTCATCCCAGTCAACGGTTTCGGGACGGCCGGTTCTGACGCCGCAAAATCCGCACGAACGCGTACAGATGTTTCCCAGGATCATGAACGTCGCCGTGCCTTCGCCCCAGCATTCGCCCATGTTAGGGCAACTGCCAGAGGTACAGATCGTGTTGAGTTTGTATTTGTCTACCAATCCGCGCAGCTCGGTGTATTTCTGCCCGATCGGCAGCTTTACCTTGAGCCATTTTGGCTTGGCGATCGTAGTATTGTTATCGAGGACATTTTCCATAGCCGGAATTGACTCCGCCTGTTTACGTTAGCGAAAGTCAGTGCAAAGATAACGAATAAAGTGATTGAAAAGTACCGTTGTCCTGACCGAAATGGCTTGCCGCCGGCCACTTTACAACCGGCGCCTTAATTTTTCAGATTCGATTGCGGCGATATGCGCCATGACGTTGTTCACGATCGCATCGCAGTAAATGAGGTTGAAATCGTAAATTTCATCTGTTGAATACGATTTTTCGATTTCGGTGCGAAGCATTGACTTGGCGCGGTTCAGCCTGACTTTGACGTTGGCCTCGGTGATGTCAAGGGTTTCGGCGGTTTCGGCCACAGATAACCCATTGATTTCGCGCAGCGCAAAGACCATGCGGTAGGTTTCGGGAATGGCCGACAGCGATTTTTCGATAATCGTATTCAATTCTTTATTCATGATATCTTCGGTATCGGCCGATGCATACAGCACAGGGTATTCTTGCACAGACATCCTGACTTCGCGTTTTGCGCTTGCCTTCTGGTTGCGGTGCCAGCATTTGTTGAGCATAATCTTAATGAGCCAGGTCTTGAATGACGCGCGGCCTTCAAATTTCGGCAGGTTCAGGTAGGCGTCGATAAAACTTTCCTGCATTAAATCCTGCGTGTCTTCGTGGCCGTAATTGTACGAACGTCCGGTTTTATACAAAAACGGGTTATACCGCCTGATCAGGATTTCGTATAACCCGGTTTGTCCGGCAATCACTTTTGAGATAATTTCAGTATCGGAATATTGCGGATTCTCCATGTTTAAAGTTACGCAATTTTTTACGAAGTTACCCGTGCCAGCCGCGTCATGGAGTAAGCGCCGATCGCCATCACAAGATCGCGAACCGCAACATCCAGGAACATTCCGCCGGCGAGCAAAGTCAGTGCAATCAGGGTAAGCCACGCCGCTACAATCAGTCCGCCGATAGTTGGTCTGGCCAGGACAATGATACCTGCCACAATTTCGATCACGCCAACAATCAGCATGAAAGTGTGCGGTTCAAACGGCAGCATGCCGGCCAGATCTGGATTGAGATATTGATCCCAATCGGTCAATAGTTCAGTGAATTTGTCGAGCCCTGCGACAATCGGGACAATGCCGTAAGTGAATTTCAGCAGCGTGAATACAGACCTTAAAGTCTGGTTTGAATTTGAAGTTTCCATAACTATATTGAATTGGTTCTATAGTCATAGAGTAAACGACTCAAAAAAAGGTTACAAAGTTTTTTTCATTCGATGAAATCCATTTCCTTTCCGTGGGTTTCCGCAACGGTCAGCGTGGAATAAATGCCGAGGAAAAACACAACAATCCCGACAATTACTGCCGACGCAATCACGCCGTAATCCGTTTTGAAAAAGTCGAATCCGAGCAACATCACCGGTACAAGGCCGCGCACCATATTGGGAACCGTGGTTGTGGCCGTACTTCTGATGTTGGTGCCGAATTGCTCTGCGGCAACGGTCACAAACATCGCCCAATAACCTGTGCCCAGGCCAAGCCATGCGCAAAAGAAGTAATACCGGTTTTCTGTGGTTGCGCCGCCAAAAAGCATCAGTGCCACTCCGATAACGGTAAAAAGCATCATGTAAAAAATCGCTTTTTTGCGCGAATGGAGCGCGTGTGAAATCAACCCGCTGCCCAAATCGCCGACTGAAATGCCGATGTAAGACCACATGATTGCCTTGCCGGGTTCGATTTTCTCTATACCGAGCGCTGGCGCAAACTGATTGCCCATAACCGCCAAAATCCCGACGCAAAACCATGTCGGCAGCCCAATCGCGATGCATTTGAGATATTTGATCAGCCGTCGCCTATTGGTAAACAATGAAAAGAAATTCCCTTTTTGGACGGCGTGATTGTTCTCGAGTTGCCTGAACAATCCGCTTTCAAAAAACGCCGACGCGCAAAAGCAGCAACAGCAAGCCGAGTCCGCCGCCAATGAAATAAGCCGTGGTCCAGCTGCCGGCCATTTCAACAGTGAGCTGTGCCACAACGGCGCCCATCAGTCCGAATCCCGCTACGATTGAAGTGCCGATTGCCCGCAACTCTTTCGGTAAGCTTTCCGAAACCAACGTGATTCCGGCGCCGAGTTCGCCAGCCAGGCCAACGCCTGCAATAAAACGCAATCCGGCGTACAACGTCACTTTGTCGGCGAAATCTATTTGAGGCAGGAAACCGCATGCGATATTGGCAAGCGAATAAACCAGGATCGATCCGAACAAAACAGACAGGCGTCCTTTTTTATCGCCTAGCACGCCCCAAAGAATACCAC
>JAEWLD010000108.1 GCA_023393485.1 Bacteroidota bacterium | reverse complement strand
GTTTTAGAGATCGGGCTGTTGTATTTGGTCTCTAAGAGTTCGTAATTGTCCTCATACATTGAAAACGACTGCAAATTGAAGCCGAGCACTTCATAAATCGGTTCGCGGAATCCTGACATTTTAGTCGCGATAACGGTTTCCTTGCGGTGCTTGCCGTCAAACTGGAAATGCGAAATTTTTTCGGTTTCAAAAAAATGCTGGCGGCAAATAAACCGTTTGAATTTGTATTGCGTCGAGTCTATTTTTTTATATCGTTTGCCGAGGCCGAAGATTTTCCGTCGCGTAATGGTGTCGATTTCCCCGGGAATTGAATCCGGATCGGCAGTTACAATCAGTTTTGTATAGCTTTTAAACGAAAAAGTACTGAGCTTTTTTTGCGGATCGTTATCGGTGCGGTTCCTGATCGCGCTTTTGATGATTGATTGGGCGCGGCCGTCCATGCGTCGCTGCGCCTGCAAAACAAGCGTCGAAAACAACAGCATGACAATCCAAAATCTCATTGCAAACAAAAAATCCGCCCGGCTGCCCGAACGGATTCTATCTCTATCAGTAAACGTTACACCTTCATGATCTCGGCTTCCTTGTGCGCGAGCAAATCGTCGATTTTCCTGATGAAACTATTGGTCAGGTTCTGCACTTCGTCCTCGGCACTTTTGCAGATGTCTTCAGACAAACCGTTCTTTTCAAGTTTTTTGATTTCGGTATTCGCATCCTTGCGTGAATTACGGATACCGATTTTCGCATCTTCGGCCTGCGCTTTTGCTTGTTTTACGAGGTCGCGACGGCGTTCCTCGGTCAGCGGCGGAACAGAAATGATGATCATGTCGCCATTGTTCATCGGGTTGAAGCCGAGGTTGGCCACCATGATCGCTTTTTCAATTGGCTGCAACATGTTTTTTTCATACGGTGTGATCGTAATCGTACGCGCGTCAGGCGTGTTGATGTTCGAAACCTGTGTAAGCGGCGTTGCCGAGCCGTAATAATCCACGAAAACACCGCCAATCATTGCAGGCGATGCTTTTCCGGCGCGGATGTTTATGAATTCTTTCTCGAGGTGCGCAATTGATCCGTTCATTGCTTCCTCGGTGCTTTCCATGATAAAATCGAGTTCTTCTTCCATATTTGGTCGTTGGTGGTTAGTCGCTGGTCGCTGGATAACCTTTCATTCAATTTATAGTTGGGCGTTCGTCGGCTCGCAAAAAGCTAATCGCATTTTGCTCGCCGCCACCGGGCTGAGCTGAGCTCGGTATCTTCATTAAAAGCTATCACTTTTAATTCGATAATGCTATATCTTTTGCTCATTTGAGCAAAAGGATGCCGCTTCAATCCCTAACGCAAATTCCTCAATGTGCTATGCAATGGAACTTCTGTCAACTAAACGTCGACTACCGTTCCAATATTTTGTCCTTCGCAAATGCGGAGCAAATTGCCGCGCTTGTTCATGTCAAACACCACAATTGGCAGGCTGTTTTCCTGACTCAATGTAAAAGCTGTCGTGTCCATGACGTTGAGGCCTTTTTTGATGACGTCGTCAAAAGTGATTGCGTCAAATTTGACCGCGTCGGCGTTTTTCTCCGGGTCGGCGGTGTAAATCCCGTCAACGCGAGTGCCTTTCATGATCACATCGGCGTCAACTTCAACACCGCGCAAAACAGCGGCTGTATCTGTCGTGAAATACGGGTTTCCGGTTCCGGCGCCAAAAATCACGATACGGCCTTTTTCAAGGTGACGTACCGCGCGACGCTTGATATACGGTTCGGCAATCGCCTCGATTTTCAATGCGGTCTGCAACCGCGTCTGCATTCCTGCGTCTTCAAGTGCGCCTTGCAATGCCATGCCGTTGATGACCGTCGCGAGCATTCCCATGTAGTCGCCCTGGACGCGATCCATACCATTGGCTGCGCCGGCCACACCGCGGAAAATGTTGCCGCCGCCAATGACAATCGCAACCTCGACGCCTTTGTCGTGAATTTGCCTGATATCTTCGGCATATTCGGCCAGACGCGCCGGATCAATGCCGTATTGACGGTCGCCCATCAAGGCTTCGCCGCTCAGTTTCAGGAGAATTCTATTATACTTCATAACTTATCTTATTGCTGCCGGAATTGGGTTGTGCAAATATAACCATAATCTGTTTTGCCAAATGCGCTTTAAGAAAAATGTTAACTGTGTGCGAAATGCTTTACTTAACTCATTTTAAGTCGTAAATTTGAAAATCCCAATCCACTGACCTTATGAAAGTTGCTGTCGCCGAAAGCCTGCTCAAAAGCATTTCCTATGTAAAATACCGCAAACTGGTTTCAGATCTGGTCGCGACTGGAAAAGTTACGGGCGATACGCAATCTCCGGAACTCGTCCATTATACGCTGCTCAATGAAACCAGGATGAATCGGCTTGACAAGAAGGTCATGGTCACCGAAGACAATATCCAAAAACTGCTCAACCTCAAAAAAGATTACACTTGGCTCGTGATTGCCGAAGGTTGGTGTGGTGACGTCGCGCAATTGCTGCCTGTGCTCAATAAAATGGCGATGATCACGCCGCATATTGAGATGAAAATCGTGTTTCGGGACGAGAATCCAAAATTGATGGGCTTGTTCCTGACAAACGGATCAAAGTCAATCCCGAAACTCATCGTGCTTGACCGCAACAGCAAAAACGTGCTTGGCCATTGGGGTCCGCGGCCGACGCCGGCAACAAAGCTCGTCAAAAGTTATCGCGACCAATATGGCAAAATCGACGACACGATCAAAACCGAATTGCAGCTTTGGTATCTGCATGACAAAGGCTTGTCTGCGCAGGACGAAGTGATTACATTGATGCGCGACCTCGATCAAAGGCGCTAGGACTCACAAAGTTTTTTCAAAATCTTCAACACGGATCGCGCTACGGATGTCATAATCGCCGATTTTGGTGCGCCGCAACGCGGTCAAATGTGCGCCCGAACCGAGCGCTTTCCCGAAATCGTGGGCAATTGAACGGATGTAAGTTCCTTTGCTGCATACAATCCTAAAGTCAACTTCGGGCAACGCGATTCGCGTGATTTCAAAGTCGTAAATCGTGGTTTTGCGTGACGCAATCTCGACTTCCTCACCAGCCCGTGCGTGTTCGTACAATCGTTTGCCGTCTTTTTTGATGGCGGAGAAGATCGGCGGCTTCTGGTCAATTTCGCCGAGGAATTGCTGTGTGGTTTGGCGAACCAAATCTTCGGTGATGTGCGAAATGTCAAACCGATGGTCGATTTCGGTTTCAAGATCGAATGACGGTGTTGTCGCACCGATGTAAAATGTGCCCGTATATTCTTTGGCCTGCGCCTGGATGTCGGTAATGCTTTTGGTCATTTTTCCGGTGCAGACAATCAAAAGCCCGGTCGCAAGCGGATCAAGCGTTCCGGCATGCCCGATTTTGATTTTTTTGATTTTAAGCTTGCTTTTGAGCAGCCATTTGAGTTTGTTGACCGCTTGGAACGACGTCCAATTGAGCGGTTTGTCAATCAGCAAGACTTTTCCGCTTAGGAAATCTTCAGGCGTGTTTTGGCTCGGCTGCATTGGGTTTGGTGTTGAATTTTGCGTCGGCGAATTTACAAAAAAGAAACGGCGCCGCTGCTGCTGCAATGTGTTTTAATGTATGGCCACTGACGGTTTTGACCAAAGCATCGTAAACCAAAAAATCGTAGCTTTCAAGAAACTTGGCAATTGTATAGCAAACTACCATCAGCCAGAAATACTTTTTATGGTAAGGTTGTTTTTTTGATAGGAACAGCACCGCCAAAATCAGGATAATCGGCAGGAATTGGACAAGCGCGTACATCCGCAAATCATCGGTAACGATCCAGTTTACAATAGACAGCAGGCCAACAGCCAAGAGCGGATACAATAATTTTTTCCCGGACTTTACGCTGATGAATTCACCGATGATGATCGATAAAAATGACATAAACGTAACCGTCATCGGCAATCTGTCCCAAACCAGCGTGTTGTTTCCCGGCTGCAAATGATAATAACCCGAACCCAGTCCGGTCAGCAAAATCCCGATAAAAAACCAAACGTAATTTGGTTTGAGCGGATAGCCATTGGCGTGCTTCAATTTCGCCAAGCCAATAGTCCCGACAACGACAAACGGTAAATTTGAAATGACATTCCAGAAATTCGGAATAGAGAAAAAGCTTTTCGCGTCGGCAAAATGATGGTAGTTTTGGTCTTGCGGAATCGGCTCGGCAAAAAAACACGCAAACACCGCTGCAACTGAAATGGCGTACAACAGAATCAACTGTTTTCTGCCCATTATCGGTTATAAGTGAAGTAGACCAGAAGAATGATTCCTGCGAAAATTCGGTAATAACCCCACGGTTTGAAACCGTATTTTTTGATCAGCCCGATAAACAGCTTGATCGCGATAAGGGCGACGATGAACGCGATGATGTTGCCAATTAGGAAAAGTTTCATGTTATCGCCTTCCATCAGCATTTCATAACCTTTCATGCCGACGCCTTTGTAGGTCTTGACAAAAACCGAATAGACGGTCACTGCGAGCATTGTTGGTACGGCGAGGAAAAAAGAAAATTCAGCCGCAGCTTCACGCGTCAGACCTTGTTGCATGCCGCCGATGATCGATGCGGCTGAACGGCTGGTTCCGGGCATCATCGCCAGACATTGCCAAAAACCGATGACTACTGCTTTTTTGGGTGTGATTTCTTCTTCTGAATGTATGGTCGGATTTTTAAAATACTCGCCGACGAACAACAGAATGATTCCGCCGATAATCAGCATGATTGCGATCGGGATCGGTTTTCCGAGCACGTCGTCAATCATGTCGTCGAAGATTTTGCCGAGCACCAGCGCAGGAATAACTGCCAAAGCCAATTTGACGTAAAAATTGATTCGCCTGAAGTCAAAAAATTTTTTCCAGTATAATACCACGACGGCCAGAATGGCGCCGAACTGGATTGAAACTTCGTACATCTTTGTAAAATCGTCCTGAATATGGAAATAAGAGCCAACAAAAACCATATGCGCCGTCGATGAAACCGGCAGATATTCGGTAAGGCCTTCAATGATGGCGATGAGAATCGCGTGGAGTGTGTCCATTTAGTTTCGATTTGAAAATTTGAAGATTTGAAAATTTGGAAATGCTTTGAGTGTTATCGCTTAAAGCTAGTTGTCAACCGACAATATTTTGAAATGATTAATTGCAAAGTGAGTCAATACCCAATCTTCAAATTTTCAAATGATAAAATCATTTCCCAGGATTTTTCAGGATCGACCAAATCGTAATCCCGAACCCAATCAATACGGTTGTTGGCGCCAAACGGATTCTCCGGAAATCAAAAACGCTGTCATTCCAGACTTTTGGGTCGTCACTGCCGCCGCCGGCCATTAGAATGAAGCCAAGCGCGATCACTGCAATGCCGATCAACAGCAGTCTATAGTTGATGTTTTCAAATAGAAACTCGCCTTTTGGAAGCTGGTTTTCGTTTTCCTGTAAATTATCTTTCTTCGCCATATCTATTAATAAAGGTCGTCAGTTCTTAAGTTCAGGAATCGCTGGGTTGCAATGAACGTGCTGAGCCAGGTAATCAAAATCCCGACTACGATCACACCGATCAAAACCGCGCCGGTCATCATCGGGTCATACATGATCTCGAGCGCGGGGAAATTTTTCTGTACGTAAAACAGAACGCCGATCAATGCCAGAACCGCGAGTACGGCGCCAATCAAACCAAGCCTGATGCTTCGCCAGATAAACGGTTTCCTGATGAATGATTTGGTCGCGCCGACCATTTGCATCGTCTTGATGATGAAACGGTTTGAATGGATTGCCAAACGCATTGAGCTATTGATCAACAACACGGCGACCACAGCCAAAAATCCGCTGATGATCAAGATGTACATTGATATTTTTTCGATGTTTTCATTGACCATCGTCACGAGCTGTTTGTCGTAAACAATATCCGAAACCGCGTCATTGGTACGGATTCGCTGCTGAATTTTGGCAATCTCGTTGTTGTCTACATATTGCGCCTTGAGGTAAATGTCATACGAATCCTGCAACGGGTTCATGCCCAGAAATTCCATAAAATCCTCGCCGATGACTTTCTGGTGTTCGGCTGCGGCTTCTTCGGCAGATACAAATTTGTAGGTTTTGGCAAAGCGCGCGGTCTTCAATTCCTCGCCGAAAGCAGTCAATGTTGAATCTGGCGTATTGAGCTTGAAGAAAACCGTCATCGCGATTTCTTCCTTGAAATTGTCAGACAATCGCCTTGAGTTGATGATGAAAAGCCCCAAAATGCCCAACAGGAAGAGTACCAAAAAGATACTGAGAACAACCGAAAAATAAGAAGAAATCAATCTGCGTTTTTGAAACCTGTCAAACTTTGATATCATATGGCGGGGGAATTTGCCGTAAAAATAGTAAAGAAAATCTTTTCCGGGGTTTATAACGCTGAAAGTTTTCAGTTTGGTACAATAACGTTAAATTTGCTGGCTGATCAGGAATTTTTGGAGCACGGCATTGGTTTCATAACGTGTTTCGTCCCGCTGTTCGTTGCAATCTTATAAACCCCAAAGGTTTTCAAAACCTTTGGGGTTTAAAGGATTTCCACTGCCATCGGGGCTATTTTTCAAATTTCCGTTTTCAAACATAAAAGCAGACTTAGCGATTCAGGCACCCATGAAATACTCACCATTCGAAATCGAAGCCAAATGGCAAAAATACTGGGCAGACAACCAAACCTTTGCCGCAGAGAACCATTCAGACAAGCCAAAATACTATGTCCTGGATATGTTTCCTTATCCGTCGGGCGCCGGTTTGCACGTCGGGCATCCGCTGGGCTATATCGCTTCTGATATCTATGCGCGTTTCAAACGCCATAAAGGTTTCAACGTGTTGCACCCGCAAGGCTATGACAGCTTTGGTTTGCCCGCAGAGCAATACGCGATACAGACCGGGCAGCATCCGGACAAAACAACACGCGAAAACATCGCGCGTTATCGCGAACAACTCGATAAAATCGGATTTTCATTTGATTGGAGCCGCGAAGTCCGCACATCAAATCCCGAATATTACAAATGGACACAGTGGATTTTCATCCAACTGTTCAACTCGTGGTACAACAAAAGCACAGATAAAGCAGAGTCGATCTGCACCCTGATCATGAACTTCGAGGAAAGCGGCAACGCAGACGTCAATGCCGTCTCGGACGAAAACATACAAGCGTTTACCGCCGGTGAGTGGAAAGCCATGTCCAAAGCCGAACAGGAAAAGATTCTGCTTCAATATAGATTAACTTATCTCGCAGAAACCGAGGTTAATTGGTGCCCGGCGCTCGGAACCGTTCTGGCCAATGACGAAATTGTCAATGGCGTTTCCGAACGCGGCGGCTATCCGGTCGTCCGCAAGAAAATGACGCAATGGAGCATGCGGATTTCGGCTTATGCAGAAAGGCTTTTGCAAGGTTTGGAAACCATTGACTGGACCGAATCTTTAAAGGAAAGCCAACGCAACTGGATCGGGAAATCACAAGGCGCATCGGTGAAATTTCAGGTCACCGGCGATCTTGGCGATACGATTGCCGATCCCGAAGATCCGATCATCGAAGTCTTCACCACGCGTCCCGACACGATTTTCGGTGTCAGCTTTTTGACCCTGGCGCCCGAACATCCGATG
>JAEWLD010000290.1 GCA_023393485.1 Bacteroidota bacterium | reverse complement strand
CCTCTACATTGTGTCCTTCAAAGAGCGAATCCAATGTTTCAAACCAGAGGTTGAGCCAAATTCCAAACTCGTTGGCCGAGATGACGTGACCGAATTTGGCATCGACCTCAATGTGCGCTTTTAACGGATTGCCTTGGTATTTCCGGCCGCCAAAGAGCGACATTTCCCAAAAATCGGTCAACTTTTCGAGGTGCGATTCCCAGTCATCGATAGTTTCGTTGAAAAATGGCCCGATTTCGTCATCGGCTCGGATCTTTGAATAAAATGTGCGAACAAGCTTGCCGATGTCTTCGCGGTTTTCAATTTCTTTTTTCATGAGAATCATTTTCGGACGCAAAAGTAAGATCTGTTGCGCGTAAAAATAATGATGCCGATTACAAATTGAAATTTATCGCCGCTTTTTTTCAACGCGTGAAAGCGTTACTTTTACGTTTTCTTATGACGCACCAGAATATTTACGCCGATATTGTCCAGGCCAAACGCGACTCGAACAGATTGCTCGCGATTTTGCTCGACCCCGATAAAATAGACTGGGCTAACGTCAGCCGTTTGATTGCTAAAATCAATTCGTCGCCGGCCACGCATTTATTGATTGGCGGCAGCCAGGTTTTTTCGGATAAAATCGACGAATTGGTCGTCAACCTCAAACACAGCTGCGAACTGCCTGTGATATTGTTCCCCGGAAACCCGTCGCAAATTTCGGTTCATGCCGATGGAATTTTGTTCCTTTCACTGATTTCGGGGCGAAACCCTGATTTTTTGATCGGCCACCAAACCGCAGCCGCACCGGTGCTCAAAGCGTCGAACCTCGAAATTATTCCAACAGGCTATATCTTAATCGAAAGCGGCAGCGAAACGGCTGTTGCCCGAATCAGCCAAACCTCGCCGATGGCAGCAACTGACCCGCAAGGCATTCTGCACACGGCCCAGGCCGGCGAAATGCTCGGTAAAAAGCTGATTTATCTCGAAGCCGGCAGCGGCGCGCAAAATCCTGTACGGCCCGAAATAATATCATTGGTCGCCGAAAATATCGGAATTCCGCTGATTGTTGGCGGCGGCATCCGTTCAAAAATGGGAATGCAAACCGCTTTTGACGCCGGAGCCGATATGGTCGTCATTGGGACAGCCTTTGAAAATGACCTGAATTTCTTTGACCGATGAACGGGGTTTATCATTTTTTTCTCGATTATTATCAAGGCATGTCTCCGGCCGGCATAGCGCTCGAAGGCGTTGCTTTTTTCTTCGGAATCGCAAGTGTTTGGTTCGCAAAAAGAGAAAACATACTCGTCTATCCGGTCGGGCTCATTGCAACGGCAATCACCGCGTGGCTTTTTTACGCAGCCGGCTATCTTGGCGACATGCTGGTCAATGTGTATTACACACTGTTGAGTCTATATGGCTGGTATAATTGGGCGAGAAAAAAAGATGAACCGAAACTGGACATCTCAAGGACCAGCCAGCCGGAAAAATTAACAGGCATCGTTATATTTATCGCGACAATTATCGTAATTTTCGCCGTCTATAAATTGACCGGACATCTGATTGAAACCGACAACTGGATTGATATTTTCCTGTCGGGATTGTTCTTTACCGCAATGTGGTACATGGCGCTCAAAAAAATCGAGAACTGGACTTTATGGATAATCGGTGACATGATCGCCATTCCGCTGTACGCTTATCGCGGGCTCGGAATGTTGTCACTGCAATACGTCTTTTTTACAATCTTGGCCGTTCAGGCATACATTGCATGGAGGAAAACCTTAAACAGCTCGCGGTAAACCCCGCCGTTTCCGATATTATAAAAATCGCCATTTACGGTCCCGAAAGTACCGGCAAGACCACATTGGCAAGTCAACTGGCGGCGCATTTCAATACTGTTTGGACACCTGAGTTCGCGCGTGATTATCTGCAAAAGAAATTCAATGCGGGTACGATCTGCGCGCCTGAAGACATCATCCCGATTGCCGAAGGCCAGACGGCATCAGAAAACGCCCAATTGGCACGGGCCAGCAACTACTTGTTTTGCGATACGTGCCTGATGCAGACACGAGTCTATTCCGATATTTATTACAATGCGGTCGATCCGTTGCTTGAAAAAGCTTCGCGCAAGCACAAATACGATCTGTTTTTTCTGACAGACATCGACGTGCCGTGGGAAGCCGATGATTTGCGAGATCGTCCGGATGACCGCGAGGCAATGTTCGATACATTCCGCAAAGCGCTTGAAGAAAACGGTAAGCCGTTCGTGGTCTTGTCAGGTTCGGCCCAAGCGCGGCTTGAAACGGCGATTGCGGTATTGCAGGATCTTGAGCGCGCCAAAAGACTTGGTTTTTCGTCTCATGATTTTGTTCAGATTTATCAGCACGGAATGGCATTGGCAACCATCGAAACCCAACTCGAACACTTCAAAAACGGGATTCCAAAGACGATTCTCGACAGGCCGGCTTTGGTTGAGGATGGCATTGTCAATTTGTCTGACGAAGACCTGCGCAATTACGTTGCGCTTTTTGACAGCCGAAAGCAAAAGCTGAAACTTGAAAAATTTGTTCCCGCATCGGGTGCGGCAAGCCGGATGTTTAAATTCCTCAACGAATTCCTCAACGACTTCGATCCCGAAAATGAGTCGATCAATGCCTACATCAATAAGAGAAAGGCTTCAGGCCTCAATATTTTTCTCGCGGGAATAGAGAAGTTTCCGTTCTATGAAAGCATCAATCGGAAATTATCTGTCGAATATCCTGATTTCAATGACTGGGATCAAGACAAACGGCATTATCATTTGATCAAAATGATGCTCGACCCCGATCAGCTCGATTTCTGCAGCAAACCAAAAGGCGTGTTGCCGTTCCACAAATATGACCAGTATGTCGCTACTGCAGTCGAAGAACATTTGAACGAAACCGCATATTACGCAAATGGTTCGGGCAATATCACAAAGCTGCATTTTACAGTAACCGAAAATCACCAGCGGCTTTTTGAGAATATCATCGCTGAAACCAAACAAAAAATCGAAAGCCGGTCGAATACCGAAATAGCAACAAGTTTTAGCTACCAGGAATCGGCCACCGATACCATCGCGGTTGATCTTGACAACCAACCGTTTCGTGATTACAACGGCAAGTTGGTGTTCAGGCCGGCCGGGCATGGCGCGCTGCTCCAGAATTTGAACCGGATTGACGCCGATGTGATTTTCATTAAAAATATAGACAATGTGATTCAGGATCATGTGATTGAAATCGCATTTTACAAAAAGGCGCTTGCCGGTTTATTGACTGAGCTTCAACAGCAGATTTTTGAATGCCTGCGCGAGGTCGAGAGCGGCGATATCGGTGAAAAAGGCATCGAGGCAATCATCAATTTCATTCGATACAGCCTTAATACTGATATCATCGAGGACTTTGCAAAGTATACGCTCGAGCATAAAATACAATACATCGTTGAACTTCTCAACCGTCCGATACGGGTCTGCGGCATGGTCAAAAACGAAGGCGAGCCCGGCGGCGGGCCGTTTTGGGTGCGCGATGCAAGAGGAAATGTCTCGCTTCAAATTGTTGAAAGTTCTCAGATTGATCTGCAAAACCCGCAACAGGCAGCGATTCTTTCCAAGGCGACGCACTTTAATCCGGTTGATCTGGTTTGCGGCGTCCGAAATTACAAGGGCGATAAATTCAACCTCGCGCGCTATGTTGACCCGAACAGCGGTTTTATCGTCGAAAAAAA
>JAEWLD010000061.1 GCA_023393485.1 Bacteroidota bacterium | reverse complement strand
ACATGGAGCTATCCCGGCCACGATGGCATGTCTGAAGTGAGTTTTGAACTCTCGGGCGACAATGGCAAAACCCATTTGAAACTGAGCCATTCAGGACTCGAGACTTTTCCGCAGACCGGCGCTTTTGCCCGCGAAAGCTTCAAAGGCGGCTGGACGCATTTTGCCGGCGCGCTTGGCGAATTCCTCAGCAAATAAAACGCGCGAAAATCTTGAGAAACCCATCGAACCACCGATGGGTTTTTTATTTATTGGAATTTATATCTTTACAATCAGCCCGTTGCCAAATGTCATGCAACAAAAACTGCCGCCCGTGCGACTGAAAAATTTCGTTTTATACCTTATCCTGCTCCTTGCGCTTTCGGTTTCTGCCCAGCCGGCAAGCAAAAACCCGTTGCTTCAAAGGGGTTGGGCCGAACTTGTCAAAGACAACGATAACGAAGCGTTCAGACATTTCTGGCACGCGCTTGAACAAGCTAAAAAAAACGACAACGCGACCGACATGGCCGAAGCTTATCTCTACCTCGGGATTTGTTCATTCGGGTCGAGCCTTGAAAAAGGTTTGCAGTACGCGACCCAGTCACTTGAAATTTACAAAACCCTTGAGCGAAGCAATCCGCACGCCGCCAAGATCGGCCGAAGCAAATGCCTGCAACTCATCAGTACGATTTACCTCAGACAGGGCAAGAAAAATGATGCCGTCAGAATGAGCCGTGAAGTGATTGAAACCCTACGCGATGAAAACGATTCTTCGGGCACGCTTGGCCTCGCGTATTCGGCGATCGGTTCGTTTTATACTTCCGGCAAAAAACAGGATTCGGCGCGTATTTTTTACAGGATGGCTCTCGACGATTTCAGGCAGTCTAAAAATTATGCCTACTTGCCGGGCGCATACCTGCGGATCGGAGAGCTGGAAAATAACCTTGTTATGCTTCGGAAAAGTCTTGCGATTGCCGATTCGACACAGAATAAGCAGGCACAGACGTCGGCGCTGCTGGCAATAGGCAAATGGCACATGAAGACAGATGGGCAAACGGAAGCCGAAAACCATTTCCGCCGCGCGCTGCAAATTGCTGAACAATTGACTGATAAGACGTTTGAAATCCGTGCACTTGAACTGCTGATTGACTTAAAGACACAGCAGCAGCGTTATTCCGAGGTCAGCCAATTGCAGTCCCGATTGATTAAAATCAAGGACAAATTTTATTCGCTTGAGCGCGAGCAAATCGTCAAAAACCTGGAAGTCCAGTTTGAAGTTTCCGAAAAGGACCGCCAGCTCAGGTTGCTCGAAAAAGAACGCCAAGTATCAAACTTGACCAACATCATCCTGATGATATGCATCATTGTATTGGTCGTAATTTTCGTCACGGGCTATTTCGTGTTGAAAAGCATCAACAAAAGGGATAGGCAACTGCTGAAAACCAAAGAAGAATTGGTTGAGGCACTTGAAAAACAAAGGCTGATGAAGGAGGAACAATTTCGCAATGACCTCGAGCATAAGGAAAGCCAGCTCAGTGCAATTACACTGCAAATGCTGCAAAAGAATGAACTGATTGACGAAATCAAGCAATATGTGCAAAAAGACCAGCCAATTTCGGGACGCGAACTGCTCAAAATGGTCAACAAGCATTTGGTCCAGGACAATAGCTGGAATGATTTCGACCTGTATTTTGAGAGCATCAACAAGAATTTCTATACGCGGCTCAAACACACTTATCCCGATATCAGCACAAATGACCTGAAGATTTGCGCGTTGATCAAGCTCAATCTTTCTATTAAAGAAATGGCATCCATACTGAACATTTCGCCGGACAGCGTCAAAACTGCGCGCTACAGGCTGCGCAAAAAACTGCAGCTCAGCACCGAGGATAACCTGACAAGCTTTATCCTGTCTGTTTGATTGTCTACCGCAGGGGCCAATAAAACAGCCGTTTGTAGACCTTTTGTCTACCTGATTTTTTAGGTCGACGCGCCTTCTGAGCTGTATCTTTGGTTTGGGAGAAATCGCTATGAACTCCAAAACCTAAAAAATTCAGTTATGAAAAAACTTTACACTTTTATCGCAGTCGGCTTGCTCGGAATCGCCACTGCGCAAGTCCCGAACAACGGGTTTGAGCAAACGCTTGAAGATGGTTTTACTTTGAGAAGTTGGGGAACTTTTTTCCCGACGACTATAAGTGTTGGCCTTGATGGCGCTGAGGTTGTCGAGAATACCAATATCGTGTTTGACAATGGCTTTGGTTTTTCAATGCCGGTTGGCGATTGCCTTACGGGTAATTGGGCGATGCAGATTTCAAATGCATTCGATACGGCGAACGAAGTTGTAATCCCGGGCCGGGCGAGTCTTTTCAATGAGGAAATTGCCACGACGGCAACAGGTTGGAACAACGGAGTCCCGTTGCAGGACGGAACGGTAGTCGAGATTTTTGGTTTTGATTATAAATTTTTTCCTATGGGCAACGACATCGCATCGGCACGTCTCGAGATTTTTAATGACGATGGGGAAAGTATCGGCGTCGCTGAAATTGTCTTGGCGGAAACTGTGAGCGAGTTTCAATACATCTATGTGCCGGTCAGTTTCACGCAGGCCAACCAGACACCTAAATTCATGACGATTGATTTTTCAATGCAAAAAGGCGGCTCGCAAGTCAATTCATGGAGCACGCTTATCGTCGATAACGTCGTTGTGAATTGGAGCATGCTTGGCGTGAGACAACAGGAAAACAAGCCTTTTGCGGTATATCCGACGATGGTAGACAATGCCATCAACATCATCGGAAATACTGCCGGCGCCGATGCCAGGGTTTCGATCGTCAATCTCGAGGGCAAAAAGCTGCAACAGCAAGCCTTCATCTTTGACCAGGCTGCGAAAGCGTTTGACGTCACCGACTTGGCGTCGGGTGTCTATTTTGTTGAAATCGAAACCACTGGACACAGAGCAACAACGCGCTTCATCAAAAAATAAAAATTGGGAAAGTCTTGTTCAGACCGGGTTTAGGCCCGGTTTTTTATGATTCGATGCTGTTTTGCCGTAAAATGGTTTTTGATTTTGGGTTAAATTTAAAACCCCAAAGGTTTTAAAAACCTTTGGGGTTTACCAAAATAACTTTGCCAATTCCCACATTGCCCCTATCTTTAGCAAAAAACAAAATGGATTTTACCAGCAAAATGCTTCGCGACGACGCGCTCAAAGGCAAAACCATCGTGGTTACCGGCGGCGGCAGCGGTCTCGGCAAGGCAATGACCAGATATTTTCTCGAGCTCGGCGCAAATGTCGCCATCACTTCGCGCGATCTTGAAAAACTCAAAAGCACTGCAACCGATCTTGAAAGCGAAATCGGCGGCAAATGTCTTGCGGTTCAATGCGATGTCCGGCATTACGATCAGGTCGAAGCCATGCTGCAAACCGTTTTGACAGTCTTTGGCCAAGTCGACGTACTGCTCAACAATGCGGCGGGCAACTTTATTTCGCCAACCGAAAGACTTTCAGCAAATGCATTTGACACGATTATAGACATTGTGTTGAAAGGCACAAAAAATTGCACGCTTGCCTTTGGTAAACATTGGATTGACTCAAAGCAACAAAACGCCACGATTCTAAATATCGTAACGACTTACGCATGGACAGGTTCCGCCTATGTTGTTCCGAGCGCGACCGCAAAAGCCGGTGTTCTCGCGATGACGCGCAGCCTTGCCGTCGAATGGGCCAAATACGGGATCCGATCAAACGCAATCGCACCAGGGCCATTCCCGACCAAAGGCGCATGGGACAGGCTTTTGCCGGGCGACCTGAAGGAAAAATTCGATTTGGCGAAAAAAGTGCCCCTAAACCGCGTTGGCGACCATCAGGAACTGGCAAATTTGGCTGCATACCTGGTTTCGGATTTCTCGGCTTATATCAACGGCGAAGTCATCACGATTGACGGTGGCGAATGGCTTAAGGGCGCCGGGCAATTCAACATGCTCGAACAGATTCCTGAGGAAATGTGGGATATGCTTGAGGCGATGATCAAGGGTAAAAAGAGTTGACAATTGATAATTGACAATTGATAATTGACAATGATTAGCGATGCGATTGATGTGATATTGGCTGGCAAACACTGCAAAATCGACGATACATCGGCCGGGCAACCGAAGATTTCCTGGCAGCAAACGCCGGAAGCAAAAAAGAAACAATACAGTTAGACGGCAAAACGCTTGGCATTTACGGCAATGCACAGTTGATTTCTTACATCGGGCACGACGGACTTATGGATTTTTCGGTGGATTCAGATTACAAAAATGTTGATGGGAAAACCCGCGATTGCATCATTTTGGCGTGCATCTTCAAACGATTTTTTGGGCCATACATCAAAAATGCAAATTCGCGCCCGCTAGTCTGGACAACGCAGTTGATGGCGCCTGAAGCCTACACGATCCACGACGCGATTTCGGGCTGGCTCAACAATGAAATGCCGCAACAAATCCTGCAGCGTGCGGCAAAAGCGTATTCCAGATACCAAAAGTGCGCTTTGGCGGCCGCGAGCAAATTGTTGGTGACGGGATTTTAGCTTGCGTGCGTAGCACACAACCGAATACTTTTGGTTTATCGCCAACCCGCGTTAGCGATTGCAGCATTGTTTGAGCTCTTTTTGCCTGAGGAACGAAAGCAAAAAAGCGAGTGCGGAAAGCGCGGGCCGACGGCAACGCCCAAAATCCTCAAAAAACCGCTAAAACGCTACAACTTTGACACTTCAAAACTTTGCCACTTTGTTAACAAAATCCGCTTGAAAAACCCATTTTTAATTGTATTTTTACCGCTCAAAATTGTAACGAATCAATGGGCAAAATCATTGCTGTAGCCAACCAGAAAGGCGGCGTTGGAAAAACAACCACATCGGTAAACCTCGCAGCTTCGCTGGGCGTTCTTGAAAAAAAAGTTCTCCTGATCGATGCCGACCCGCAGGCCAACGCGTCGTCGGGTTTGGGGATCGACGTTGAAAGTGTCGAAATTGGCACCTATCAAATCCTTGAACACAGCAGCACGCCTGAGGAAGCGATCGTCACGGCATCGTCGCCAAACGTCGATGTGATTCCGGCACACATTGACCTTGTCGCTATTGAAATTGAGTTGGTCGACAAAGAAGAACGCGAATACATGCTCAAGAAAGCGCTCGCCGAAGTCCGAGAAAAATACGATTACATTTTGATTGACTGCGCGCCATCGCTGGGCTTGCTGACACTCAATGCACTGACGGCGGCCGACTCGGTGGTAATTCCGATCCAGTGCGAATATTTCGCGTTGGAAGGTTTGGGCAAATTGCTCAACACAATCAAAAGCGTCCAGAAAATCCACAATCCCGGGCTTGACATCGAAGGCCTTCTGCTGACGATGTACGATTCGCGCCTGCGGTTGTCAAACCAGGTCGTCGAGGAAGTCCAAAAGCATTTCCACGACATGGTTTTTGAGACGATCATCCAGCGAAACGTCAAGCTCAGCGAGGCACCGAGTTTTGGCGAAAGCATCATCAATTTTGACGCGACCAGCAAAGGCGCAACGAATTATTTGAGTCTCGCACATGAAATAATCAAGAAAAATTCCAGCATAAATGGCTAAAGCAGTTAAGAAACAGGCGCTCGGAAGAGGTTTGTCGGCGTTGTTGAAAGATCCCGAAAATGACATTAAGTCAATTACCGATAAGAATGCGGACAAAGTTGTCGGCAATATCGTCGAGCTCGATATCGATGCGATTGAAATCAACCCATTTCAGCCGCGTACCAATTTCAATGAGGATTCGCTCCAGGAACTGGCGACGTCAATCCGCGAATTGGGCGTGATCCAGCCGATTACGGTCCGCAAAGACGATTTCAACAAATATCAATTGATTTCGGGTGAACGCCGTTTGCGCGCATCGAAAATCGCCGGACTCAAGACAATTCCGTCATACATCCGCATTGCAAATGATCACGATTCGCTGACGATGGCTTTGGTCGAGAACATCCAAAGGCACGACCTCGACCCTATTGAAATCGCGCTTTCTTATCAGCGTTTGATCGACGAAATCCAGTTGACCCAGGAACAGATGAGCGATCGCGTCGGCAAGAAGCGCTCAACGATTGCGAACTACTTGCGTCTTTTGAAACTCGATCCGATCATCCAGACCGGAATCCGCGACGGTTTCATTTCAATGGGCCACGGCCGCGCGATCATCAACATCGACGACCACGACGCCCAGGCAGACATTTACCAGAAAATCGTCAGCAAAAACCTTTCGGTCCGCGATACCGAAGCTTTGGTAAAACAATACCACGACGGTCAAAAACCAAAGGCCGCAACAAAAGCAAAGACTTCGACGTTCAACACCGACGAGAAGCGGTCTGCGTTGGCTTCTTATCTCGGCACAAAGGCAGACGTCAGGATTGCGGCAAACGGCAAAGGCAAAATCACGATTCCGTTCAAGTCTGAAGCCGATTTTGAGCGCATCGTCAACCTGATCCAGGGCCGATGAACAAACTCTTTTGCATATTCCTTGTGGCAATGGCCTGCGGTGCGTTTGCGCAAACTTCCGGTGGGCTTGTCGTAAAACAGGACAGTGCAAAAGTGTCTGCGAAACGCCAGCAGAAAATCGATCCGCTTGCACCTTCGCGTGCGGCTTTTTATTCGGCAATCTTGCCTGGTTTGGGCCAGGCGTACAACAAAAAGTACTGGAAAGTGCCGTTGGTTTATGGCGCAATGGGCACGAGTCTTTACTTTTATTTTGACAATAACAAGAAGTACAATCAATACCGCGATGCTTATAAGCGCAGGCTGGCCGGCTTTCACGACGACCAGTATCAATATCTAGACGACAACCGGTTGATCGCGGCCCAGAAGTTTTATCAGCGCAACCGCGATTTGTCATTGTTGATCACCGGCGCGTTTTATATTCTGAACATCGTAGACGCCA
>JAEWLD010000011.1 GCA_023393485.1 Bacteroidota bacterium | reverse complement strand
AAACAATATTCACTACCGCCTCAATCATAATCCCAAACTTCTCATAAACGGCGGTCTGCACCATTTTAGAAACACTAAGCAATTCATCGCCGGTCGCGTCGCCATAATTGACCAATACGAGCGCCTGATTTTTATGCATGCCGGCGTTTCCGAAGCGTTTTCCTTTAAAGCCGGCATGTTCAATGAGCCAGCCGGCCGGAACTTTTACAAACTGGTCCGAAACCGGAAAAAACTTCATGTCCGGGAACTTTTCGTGAATGGCATCGAACTGCGATTTTGGGATTATCGGGTTCTTGAAGAAACTACCGCTGTTTCCGAGCTCTTTCGGGTCGGGCAATTTGCTTTGACGAATCGCGATAACGGCATCGCTTACGTCTTTGATTGTCGGGCTTTCTATATTTTTCGCTGCGAGTTCGGCCTTTATATCGCCGTATTCGATGTTGATCTTATGGTTGTGTTTTGTCAATCTAAAAACCACTGAGGTGATGATGTATTGGCCTTTTACCGCATTTTTGAAAATGCTTTCACGATATCCGAAAGCGCATTCGTCCAGTACAAAAGTCCGCATTTGAAGCGTTTCCATTTCGAGCGCATCGCACGATATAAAAGTATCCTTGATTTCGCGCCCATACGCACCGATATTCTGGATTGGTGTTGTGCCAACATTGCCCGGAATCAATGACATATTTTCGATGCCGCCGTAATTGTTTTCGATGCAGTATAAAACAAAGTCGTGCCAGGTTTCTCCGGCCTGCGCTTCGAGCCAAACATGGTCGTGGTCTTCACGGACTATTTGGATGCCTTTAAGATCTATATGGATTACAAGTGCGTCAACATCGCCAGTCAAAAGCATGTTGCTGCCGCCGCCGAGGATGAATTTGTTTTTGTCTTTGTTTTCGCTTAAGACTGTTTTGAGTTCTTCGACCGAATGCACTGCCACAAATTCCCTGGCCTTTGCATCTATGCCGAACGTGTTGTGGTTTTTTAGTGAATAATTGTGTAGGATTTCCATTTAATTAAGTGTCGGTTGTAATTCGATGTTTTGACGTGGCGGCGCGTTCCTGCTTAGACTCTGAACCAAGTTCAGAGTCCCTAATCAACCAACGCCCGGTACAAAAACGCATTCAGCGGTTTGGCGACGGCCAATTTTTCAGCGGTTTTCTTTTCAAAATCCTCGTCGGCAATATCGGCGTCAGACAGCGGTGCAGTCACTGTAAAGCTTTTGAGTTTTAAAAAACCGATGGCCGGATGGTCTTTTTCAAAATCTTTTGGCGCGGTTTTCAGCGAATTTTCGCGGTCAATGTCGGCAAACACTGATTTGAACTTTTTTTCATTGAGGATTTTTTCCAAATCATCATGAAAAAACGCAATTTCCTTTCTGATTTTTTTCAGATCCGACGCTTCCGGATTGTGAAATCCAGCGGCGATGAAACTTTCGCCACCGGCCACATGGACGTAATATCCCGGAGCATTGCCTCCGCTCGCGCCCGCACCGGTGAACCACATGCCCATATGCGTCTTATAAGGCGATTTGTCTTTAGAAAACCGGATATCGCGATTGATGCGGAACGTGCAGTTTTTCGGTTCGAGCATTTTGAGCGAACTGTCTTTTGTCTTGAGCACTTCGAGCACTTTTCCGACCAAATCCAAATATTCTTTCTTATATTCCTCGTAACGTTTTTTGTTGTCGAGAAACCAGTCGCGGTTATTGTTTTTCTTGAGGTCGTCGAGAAATTTCAGGCTGTCTTTTGAAACCATTACAGTTGCTTTTTGAGTTCGTCTTCGCTGATGAAACCGTTGTGTTTCCAAACGATTTTTTTGTCCTTGTAAAGAATCAGCGCAGGCAGCGAATCGATTTTCATTTCAGAAACCAACGTTTTGTTCTCATCGGCATCAAGGCGTACGATGGTGACTTTATCTTTGAATTCCGAAGTCATTTTATCAAGATAAGGAGACATTTTCCTGCACGGCTCGCACCATTTCGCATAAAAATCAATCAGTACCAGTTTGTCGGTATTGAGCAGCTCGCCGAATTCCTGGCTGCACATGCCAATGATGCGGTGAGATTTCTCGCCAAAGCCTTCGGCGTTCCATTTTAGAATGCCGCCATCGAGATCATAGACTTGGGTAAAACCCATTTCAGATAATTTATTTGCGGCCTGCCGGCTTCTTCCGCCGATTTTGCAATAGACAAAGACCGGTCTGGATTTGTCGAATTTGGCGGCGTCGGCTTCGAAATTGTCGCCGTTCCAATTCACATTGACGGCATTCGCCAAATGTTCGCCTTTGAATTCTTCGGGCGTCCGGACGTCGATGATTTGGGCATTTGATGTCGATTTTATTTTTTCTGCGTAAATCGTGGGCGACAGTTTTTCCACTCCTTTTGCCGGTTGGCCATGGCAGCTTGCCAAAAATAAAAAACTGCAGATCGAAGCGCCGATTTTTTTGATCATACTCATTTAAGTTAGTTTAAGCGGGAAGCCGGCAAATTGGGATTGGAAATATTCGGGATAACATCCGGCCCTTTCCCCATAACGCAAAAATAGTCATTCCCGAAAAAAAAACGCTATGGTAAAACCGCCAAATTTCCTAAACTGAAAACATTACAACGCAAACATTTTGTAACTCTGATGAGTCTGCTTTACAATAGCCTCGGTTCTTTCGGCGTGCGTGTCGGAAACGAACAGTTGCCCGAAATCATCGCTTTTGACCATTTCGACGATTTTCCCGACGCGCACCTCGTCGAGCTTGTCGAAAATGTCATCAAACAACAAAATCGGTTTCTCGCCGGACTTTTTCTTGACAAACTCGAATTGTGCGAGTTTAAGCGCAATCAAAAATGACTTCTGCTGGCCTTGCGAGCCGAATTTTTTGATCGGGTGGCCGTCAATCTCAAAGGACAGATCGTCTTTGTGGATGCCGACGGTCGTATAC
>JAEWLD010000002.1 GCA_023393485.1 Bacteroidota bacterium | reverse complement strand
AAACAATATTTATACAAAACAAAAAATGATTAAAAGACTCTTAGTAGCCCTTTCCCTATTTATATCATTCGTTTCAGCGGCACAGGAAAATACGGCATCACCTTATTCATTTTATGGGTTGGGCGAGCAGAAATTCAAAGGCACTTCAGAAATGCGCGCTATGGGCGGCATCTCAACAATTCCCGACAGTACGCACATCAATCTCCAAAACCCGGCATTTTATCCGCATTTGCAATTGACGACATTGACCACCGGCGCGAGCTATGCCAATTACCGGTTCAAAACCAACGCCGATAAGGAAAAAGCGCGCCGTACCACGCTTGACTATCTCGCGATCGGGATTCCGATGGGCAAATTCGGCGGCGGTTTCGGGCTGATGCCATATACGGCTGTTGGTTATAAAATGCGGACGGTCGTAACCGAAGAAGGATTGCCCCAGAGAATTTACCGTTACGGCGGCACCGGCGGGCTCAACAAAGCCTTTGTAGGTTTGGGCTATGAATTGGCGAAAGGCTTTACGATTGGCGCTGAATTCGGTTATTATTTCGGTAAAATCGAAACTTCCACAAATATGACTTCGGTCCGGGATTCACTGAACTATCAGCTCGAATATGGCACGCAGGAACTCAACCAGTCGAAGGCGAGCGGCCCGGGATTCAATATTGGTCTTGCCTATACGAGAAAAATCGATAAAAAACTGTCACTCTCAGCGAGCGCGACCTATGCGCCCGAATCACATATTCATTTGACCAACGAAGGAACCGTTGCCACAATCCGGACATTGTCTAACGGGCAGACGGTCGTGATGGATGAAGATTCAATCGACCTCGCTTCAACGACAGTCATTCTACCCTCGAAAATCTCAATTGGCGCGTCACTTGGCGAAGCGCGCAAATGGATGGCAGGCGCCGAAGTCGTGATGTTGCAAAATAACGATGGCGGCAACCGCGGCTCGGTCGTTGAAAACGTCGGTTATAAAAACGGGATGCGTTACGCCGTTGGCGGATATTACATTCCAAAATATATGTCGTTTTCAGACTATTGGAAAAAAATTACCTATCGCGCAGGCCTCAAATATGAAGAAACGGGCTTGGTCATCAATGGCAAGTCACTCAATGATGCTGCGATGACGCTTGGTCTCGGACTGCCACTTTCGGGAACATTTTCAAATATCAATGTCGGTTTTGAGTACGGTAAAAAAGGTACGCGCGATGCCGGACTTGTTGAAGAAAATTATTTTAACTTTACGATCGGGCTTTCGTTCAACGACCGTTGGTTCGTCAAGCGGAAGTACGATTAAAAAAATACTGCTATGAAAACCCGGTTGCTTTTTTTATCCCTACTTTGTCTTTGTATAACACAGGTCCAGGGCCAGGATGAAGAGTGCGCCGCGAAAATCGCCGAAGTGGAATCGCTTATGGCGGCCAATAATTTCGACGGTGCGTTTGATGCGTGGAAGTTGGCGCGCCAATGCAAATCCGAATCACTTTACAGGAGCGGCGAAAAAATCCTGATCCATCGGCTCGCGACGCCGTTTTCCGAATCCGACCGCACTGAGCAATCGGCGATGCTGTTGCGGCTTTACACCGATTATGATCACGATTTTCCGGCAAACGGCAATAGCAATGCGGTAAAAAAAGCCATGTTCCTATATAAAAAGAACAAGGATCAGCCGGAAATTTTCCAGTTGCTTGACCGGGCATTTGCAAAAGACCGCACAAATTTCACCGATGCGAACGCGCTCCAAATTTATTTCGACCAATATTTCAAGCGATTTTCATCGAACGACAAAACCATAACCGAAGGAAATTTGATTGAAAAATCAGATGCCATCGTAGCTCATCTTGAAAAGCTTTTTGCCGATACAGCGAACAAAGATTATCATTTGGTCGCCGAAAGCATTGCCAAAATTTCATCGCCCGTCATTACTTGTGAAATGCGCGACGCATTTTACGAAAAACAATTTGCTTCCAAAACGTCTGACGCCACTTGGCTCCAGGCCGTGACCGAAGGATTGTCTGCCAGTTGTCCGCGCTCCGGTATGTATTACAAGGCGGCGAATGCATGGTACTCGATCCGGCCGGACGCGAAATCTGCTTTTCATTTGGCGCAGGCATCGTCGTTGCAACGCAAAAGCGCCGACGCATTGAAATATTTTTCGATTGCGGCAGAAGCCGAATCAAATCCGCTTCGCAAAGCCGAAATCTATTACACGATGGCCGTCCGCGAAATCAACAACGGCCCAAAAGCGATTGAACTCCTGCGCAACGCGTTGAAAGCCAGGCCGGATTTCGGAAAAGCGTATTTGTTGCTTGCCGAAGTCTACGCATCGACAAATTGCGGCGCAACGCCAATCGAGCAGAAAGCACGCTATGCATTGGCCGCGCAAACCGCGCTCAAAGCCGCACAGGTAGAAAAGACATTGAAGGCAACAGCCGAAAGCCAGGCCGCAAATTACAGGAAGAAAGCGCCGTCTGCGGCAGAAATCAAGGACGCAAAAATGTCTGGTAAAACCGTGACTTTTGGTTGCGGAATCAATGAATCGGTAACGTTGTAATGATAAAAGCAAAAGCTCATATTTTTATTGGCGCGCTGTTTTTGACCGTTATTTTGTCTGCGGGCTGCGAAGGTAACTTCAAGGAAGTCCAGAAAAGTACTTTTGCCGAGTTCACGCCGAGCGGCGAAGCCGAGGATTTCAATCTAAAATATACTGATTCAGGCCGGATCACATCGATATTGGTCAGTCCGAAAATGCTTGATTATGCAACCGTCGAATATCCGTTTACAGAGTTTCCGCAAGGTGTCAACGTGACTTTTTACGATGCCAAAGGCAAAAAGACATTCGTTCGTTCCGATTACGCGGTGACGTATAAGTCGACTGACATCATCGATTTGCAGGGCAACGTCAGGATTTCTAATGAAACCGGGCAATTGATGGAAACAGAGCAGCTTTATTTCGACCAGAAAAATGAATGGTTTTTTACCGAAAAGCGGTTCAAATTCACCGATCCAAAGGGCGTAACATATGGTGAAGGCATTGATTTCAGCAAAGATTTTAAAATAGTCAACTCACAAAAACTGACCGGGGAAATAGACCAGGCCGAATAATATGAAATACCTACAATATACATCTTACCTTTTTTTAGTCATCGCGATCGCACTTGTGGTGGACGGAGTCATTGAATCACAAAAGCCTGACGGGCGCGCTACGCTGAGCTTCATCTTTGCTGGCCTTTGCGTTTTTATGTTTTTCTTTCGCCGCAACATGGCAAAAAGGTTCCAGCAGCGCAACAAAAGGCAATAAATTTATTGACAAAAGCGGCGCAATCCGAAAAAATTCAAATTTCTTGGAAATAATCATTTTACGAATGTGATTATTTGTGGGATAATTGTATTTTCGCAAACTGAATTTAAAATTAACTCAATAAAAATGGCAGTTTTATCTAAAATCAGGCAACGTTCGTTATTGCTGTTACTGGTAATCGGATTTTGCTTGTTTGCATTCATCATTGGCGACCTGATCAATCAGGGTGGCTTCAACCGGACTTCGAAAAATGTTGGTAGTGTAAATGGAAAGGACATTGCGTTTGAAGACTTTAGGGTCAAAGTAAGCAATCTCGAAAAAAGTGGCCGTGGCGTAACGCAGACACAAGCCGCCAATCAGGTTTGGGATCAGGAAGTGTCTATCAAACTGCTTGAGGCCGAATTCGAAAAACTCGGCATCCGTGTGAGCAAAAAGCACGTCATGGAAGTCTTGCAGGCTAATCCAAACATCGGCCAAAACCCAATGTTCAAGAATGAAGCCGGCCAGTTTGACGAAGGCAAATTCAACGAGTTCTTCAAAAATAACCCAACGCAGAAGCAATTCCTCGACGAGTTGTTGAAAGACGCGGAACTCAATGCCAAATTCCAGATTTATAATGCACTTGTGCGTGGCGGCATTTTCACGACCGAGCTCGAAGGCAAAATGCAATACCAGAAGGAAATGGACAAAGTCACTTTTGACTATGTTGCGTTGCCATATTCATCGATCAAAGACAGCGAAGTAAAAGTAACCGATGACGACCTGATCGCTTATATGCGCAAGGACGAAAAGAGGTTTAAGGCTGAAGAGTCGCGCGAACTTGACTATGTACTTGTAGAAGAAAAAGCATCGACCGAAGACCAGGAAGAAGTTAAAAAGACGCTTAATGCGTTGCTCAGCGGCAGGACAGAATACAACAAGGAAACCGGTAAAAATGATACTTTGCCAGGTTTTGCATCAACTTCTGACGTGGCGAGATTCGTAAATGAAAATTCAGACGTTCCGTATGATTCAACGTATGTGACCAAAAAAGACCTTCCGGCGGAACATGCCGATGCATTGTTCAACCTTCCGGTTGGCGGCATTTACGGGCCGTATATGCGTGGTGATTATTTCGCGATTTCTAAAATGATGGGCCGCAAAGCCGGCGGGCAAGCCAAAGCAAGCCACATCCTTATCGGTTGGGAAGGTACGCAAGTGCCAAACCAGAAAGAAAAAAGGACCAAAGAAGAGGCGAAAGCCAAAGCCGAATCTTTGCTCGCACAGGCTAAAGCCAATCCTGGTTCATTCATGATGTTGGCCCTGACCAATTCAGACGATTCATCTGCGCAACAAGGCGGTGATCTTGGCTATTTTGGCCCTGGCCAGATGGTAAAGCCGTTCAACGATTTCGTATTCAACAATCCGGTTGGTACAATTGGTATGGTTGAGACGCAGTTCGGCTACCACATCATCAATATAACAGACAAACAAGATGCAATCCGTTTGGCTACATTGGCGCGAAAGATCGAGCCTTCTGAAACTACAACAGATAAAGCCTATACCAAAGCGGTGAAATTTGAAATGGATGTCGCTGGTAAGGATTTCGAAAAAACGGCCAAAGCTGCGGGGTTGACTGTGAATCCATCAATCAAAGTAAAAATGATGGACGAATACATCGGACAGGCTGGTGCGCAAAGACAAGTCGTTCGCTGGGCTTTTGAAAAAGATACCAAAGTGGGCGATGTAAAGCGTTTTGAAATAGCAAACGTTGGCAACATCATCGTCAAGCTGAAAAAAATCAATGAAAAAGGGCTTTTGGCACTTGATGAAGCGCGGGCAATGCTCGAGACTAAATTGAAAAACCAGAAAAAGGCGAAAATGCTCGAGGCTAAAGCCAAAGGCGGTTCATTGCAAGCGATTGCTTCCGCAAATGCAACTACAGTGCAAACTGCGACTGATGTGACTTTGATGAGCCCGATGCTCCAGGCAGCCGGCAACGAACCAAAAGTAGTGGGCGCCGCATTTGCGACAGGCGAAAACAAATTGTCTGCGCCAATTGAAGGCAACACGGGAGTTTTTGTGGTAATGCCAAAAATGGTGACCAAAGCGCCGGCATTGAAAGACCACAGTGAGTATGTTGCGAAAATCAAAGGTCAGACAGCGGGCTATCCGAATAGGGTAATCCCAGCTTTGAAAGCTGATGCTGATATTGAAGACAACCGTTTCGAGTTTAATTAACCGAAATCGATTTATAGTAAATCCCCGGCGTGTTCGGGGATTTTTTTTGGGCAAACCCAATGTTTTTGGGATAAACCCCAAAGGTTTTCAAAACCTTTGGGGTTTCCAATCTATAAAAATCGCCCTAACTACAATACGTGAAACCCGTAAAAATTCAAAAATGACGGAGTTGATCAGCGCTTACCCAGAATCATATTCCGATACGGGACAATTGTCTCAAATCCGCGCTCCCGAAAATAACCCGAAGGATCTTTTTTCGAAACAGCCAGAATAAAATCGCCGCCCCAGCCGCCAAGGCTTTTGACCACGCCGTCAAAATCACTGAAGAAAGCTTCGCGCACCGTTTTCATTTCGACGATGTCGCTGATGATGCTTTCGTGTTTTTCAAGTTCTCGCGCAAAAATACCAATGTTTGGCGCTTTAAATACGCTTTCTGTAATCTTGCTGATCCGTTCGATGTTATCCTGCAAATCAACCATGCGGTTGTTGTAATATGACGCTATTGCCGCCTTGCTGCTTTGTTTTCGGTTCAGGTAGACAAAGTAGAGTTCATCGGCAAAGTCGGGCTGAAAATGCGGATTGTCGATATTCGGCACTTCATTGATCAGTTGGTAGACAATCGGGTTGTCATTCTGCGCACAGGCAATGTCATAACCGCTGCCGCCAAAACTATTTTTGAGTAGTTCGAACGCGTCAATTTTGGCCCATTGCGCGATGTTGTTGATCAATGTCGACGACGTGCCCAAACCCCAGCGTTTTGGAAACGTCAGCCGGGTTTCAATCGTAAAGCCTTCTTTCGGGCCAAGAAATTCCCGGTTGAGTTTTTTCGCCTCGCGCAAGATGCCGATCAGCGTACTGCGGACGGTTTCGATTTGGTCAGGATTTGGTTCCGCCGAAATTTCATCGATGCCGATTTCATCCTCAAACCAAACGGTGCCATCGCTGTCGAAACTTTTCCAGGCAATGTTGGCAGAATCATCCGCTTCAATGCTTAAATCCTGACCGAAGGTTGTGGGCAATGCCAAGGCCTTTGCGCCGTCGAGCACGACGTATTCGCCTGTCAACAATAACTTGCCGTTGCTGTAGAAGCGTTTTTTGTTCGCTGGCCGATTCACCGAAGCTTATTTTTTGTTCCTTAAACTCTCTATGTAGTCAACAACGGCGGCATGGGACACCGGCCGTGAATGAAAATGATTCCTTATTTCCTGCCGTTCTTCCCTGGTTGCGTGGAATTGGCTCATGATGTTGCCCAAATGCATCTTCATGTGGCCTTCCTGGATTCCGGTCGTCGTAAGTGAGCGCAGTGCGGCGAAGTTTTGGGCCAGGCCGCATACCGCGACAATCTGCATCAGTTCCTGTGCGGACGGCTTTTCAAGCATTTCCATCGCCAATTTGACCAGCGGATGCAATGATGTCAGTCCGCCGACGGTGCCCAGGGCAAGAGGAATTTCCATCCAAAAACTGAAGATTCCATCCTCAATTTTTGCGTGCGACAACGATGAATAGCCGCCATCTTTGCTTGCATAAGCGTGAATTCCAGCCTCAACTGCCCTGAAATCATTGCCTGTTGCGAGCACGACCGCATCAATTCCGTTCATGATGCCTTTGTTGTGGGTGACGGCGCGGAACGGCTCAACTTCTGCAATCTTTACGGCCTGGACGAATTTTTGGGCGAAGGCCTGAGGGTTTTCTATGTGCTTTTCGGCAAGATCTTCAACTTTACAAGAGACTTCTGCGCGGACTACACAATTCGGGACATAGTTTGACAAAATGCTCATCACGACTTCGATTTCGCGTTCGTCCGCATTGAATTCGGGATATTTTTCGGCCTCGGCTTTTAAGGTTTTGGCAAATTGTTCGAGGCATGAATTGATGAAGTTCGCGCCCATCGAATCTTTTGTGTCAAAGGTCGCGTGCAGCTGAAAATAGTTTTCGAGTTTGTCTGTTTTTTGGCGGAGTTCAATTCCTGTGATTCCGCCACCGCGCGCGCGCATATTCTTGGTCAGGTTTTCGGTTTCAGAGAGCAATATCGGTTTTGTTGCCGTAAAGAACCGATTGAGTTTTTCCACATCACCTTTATAAAGGAAGTGAACCTGGCCGATCTTTTCGTGGCCAAGAATCGTCGCTGTAAAGCCGCCGCGCGCTGCCCAAAATTTAGCCGATTTTGAGGCCGCTGCAACCACCGAGCTTTCTTCGATTGCCATCGGTATCGTGTAATATTTCCCGTTGATCAAAAAATTGGGTGCGACACCAAGCGGCAAGTAAAAATTCGTAATCGTATTTTCAATGAATTCATCGTGCAATTGCTGAAGTTTCGCGTCGGAATTCCAATAGCCCGTAATCAGTTTTTTGGCGTCATCGGGATTGGTAAAATATGAATTCGCGATCCAGTCCACCTTTTCGGTTTTGGATAATTTTGAAAATCCGGAGACGTGATGATTTGCATCCAAAATTCGTGAGTTTAAGTTTAGGCAAAGATAGTTTTTAGCCTACGAATCGGGAATTTTAAGCGCGTTATTTTTATAGACGAACGAAATTTACTACACATTGTTATCTAGAATCAACTATTCTAAATTGTTGATTGTGGTAACTCTATAAATCGGCTGTGGGGATTTTTAATACTTTTATTAGCCTTTTGGTTGTCAATGAATTACAATGATTTGAAGGCCATAGAAAGACAAATTCGCCTAGGACAAAGGGCTACCTGAATGATTAACAATCCTAAAAAACGCGAATCATGAAATCTTTTTTTACCACATTAGTCCTGGCGGGAATCCTGTTGACATCCTGCGCCGAACAGGATTTTGACTCTGACCAATCATCGGCCAAACCCGATGCTCCAGGCAACCTTTACTCGCGAATACTCGCCGACAATTTGAATTATCCATGGGAAATCCTCTGGGGTCCGGACAACTACATTTGGTTTACCGAACGCGAAGGCCGTGTCAAAAGAATGAACCCCGAAACCGGCGAAGTCACACTTGTCGCGAACATACCGGAAGTGGCGTCAACTACGGATTTCAATGGCTTGCTCGGCATGGCGTTGCACCCGGATTTTGTTGGAAATCCTTATGTATATCTGGTTTACAATTATTTTGCTGCCGACGGTGCATATCTCGAAAAGATAGTGCGTTATACCTACAGCGGCGGGACTTTGACCTCGCCAATGGTGATGGTCGACGGTATCATCGGCAAGATAGGCGGCGATTTTATCCATAACGGCAGCCGGCTTTTGATTGGACCGGATATGAAATTATATGCGACAACCGGCGATGCCAATATGCGTTTTGAGCTTCCGCAAGATCCGCAAGCCTTAAACGGCAAAGTGTTGCGCGTCAACCTTGACGGGTCAATTCCCGCCGACAATCCATACGGCAATGCAGTCTGGACAATCGGCCATAGAAATTCTCAAGGCCTTGTATTTGCGATGGGCAGGTTATACGCATCCGAACACGGCGAAACCACCAATGATGAAATCAATATTATTGAAGGCGACCGCAATTACGGCTGGCCGTATGTTGAAGGTTACTGCGACACGGCCGGCGAACAAGCTTTCTGCGCTGAAAACAACGTAATGGAGCCAATCTACACCTGGACGCCGACAGTCGCGCCAAGCGGAATCGATTTTTATGACAGCAATCAAATCCAGCCATGGAACCGTTCATTGCTTGTGACATTCCTAAAAGATCAAAAACTCCGTCAAATGAAACTCAACGCCTCAGGCACGGCCATTACCAGCGTTAAAGAATATTTTGTCGGCGAGTTCGGAAGGTTGCGCGATGTGGCGATTTCGCCCGGCGGTAAAGTGTATATCTGCACTGATAACGGCGATAACTCAGACAAAATAATTGAAATTACAAAAGGAAAACCAAATCAATAATTTATAAGTGGATGCGGCTTTCCCGTAATTGGGATTAAATCTAATTTGTATCTTACCTTCAGGGAAGGGGCAACTGCTTCCCATACGGATATGCAAAACGGTCTTGTTGCGGAAAAGCCGTAATCTATCTTAAAATTTGACTTTACAATATTTCGTCTCTTGCAAATCGCTGCCATAAGATTTTTTTCAACACTATAAGATTTTTAACACCTATCCGAAAAGAAAATAGTTTGCCAACGCGTACTTTTGTGACATGGCCGGCAATGATTATATTAAAGGAAGAGGCGCGCAAATCAATGTACACAATCGTTTCTTTGCCGAATCCGTTGAAATGCGCGATGACTTTCTCAACTATTGCGCCGCCGAAGGCGACAATCCTGACGACAATAAAACTCATTTCCTCGAAGTTTTTCCAAAAACAATAGTAAACAAGGTCGAAAGTCCGGATGTCGGGATGGCTTGGTCGATGAATACCTACCAGGGCTGCGAACATGGCTGCATTTATTGCTATGCGAGAAATTCCCACGAATATTGGGGTTACAGCGCAGGCCTGGACTTCGAGCGAAAGATTCTCGTCAAGAAAAATGCGCCACTGCTTCTCGAGGAAAAGCTGCTCAGCAAAAACTGGACGGCGCAAACTATCGTGATGAGCGGTAACACGGATTGTTACCAACCGGCCGAACAAAAGTTCCGCATCACCAGGCAATGTCTTGAAATGTTTTTGAAATACCGGCATCCGGTCGGAATCATCACAAAGAATGCACTTATTTTGCGCGACATCGATCTGCTTGGCGACCTCGCAAAAGATAACCTTGTCAGTGTCAGCGTTTCAATAACGTCGTTGTCTGAAAAGACGCGAATGGTGCTGGAACCGCGAACGGCTACCATCAAGAAAAGGCTTGAAACGGTTGAAGCGCTTTCAAAAAACGGTGTGCCAGTCAATGTCATGCTCGCGCCAATCATTCCAGGAATCAACAGTCATGAGGTTTTGCCGCTTGCCAAAGCCGCTGCCGACGCCGGTGCCACGTCAATTGCGCATACAATCGTCAGGCTCAACGGCGCGATCGGTGGGATTTTTACCGATTGGGTCCGAAAAGCAATGCCCGACCGAGCAGACAAAGTCCTCAATCAAATCAAAGCTTGTCACGGCGGCTCGCTCAATGACAGCCGTTGGGGCGAACGCATGCGCGGCGATGGCGAGTTTGCGCAGATGATCAAATCGCAAATGGCGCTCGCGCGGAAAAAATTTTTCAGTGACAAGTCTTTCCCGAAATTGAACCACTCGTTGTTTGCCCAATACAAAAGCGGGCAGTTTGACTTATTTGGCTGATTTCGGCGTCAGGAAGTCGTTGACGATCATTTGGGTAAACACTTCGGCGCCGCTGGTTTTGAGATGTCGGCAATCGCGAAAATATTTCTTATCGGTTATCGCGGCGGAATAGTCGTGCAATTCAGGAATCCGACGTCTGAGCATCGCATGGAAAGGATTCGATGCCATGTCATCGCAATACGGCGCCGCAAAATAAATCACGTCGATATGGTTGGCTTTGCAATAGGCCTGCATCTGGTCAAAAGCTTCGTTCCGCGCCACAATATGGTCGGGCAGCGGTTGGCCGATATTGGCAAATTCGTCGCTGCGGGGTTCAAAGCCATCGGCGAAATCAGTTTTTCGGCGGTCGATGATATTGAGCAACATCATCCGAAAACCAATCGCATAATCGTTGTCGAGATATCGGTAAAATGGCACGTAATAATACGGCAGAAATTTCGGATGATGTGTTTTCATTTGCTCTGCGATTACCTGATTTTTGCGCAAATACGGCAATGATTGCGACCCGACTATGTCGGACGGCCCGAGACCATTGTACATATAATCAATCTGGATAAAAACTTTTTCAAATTTGACGTTATTGTGTACGAGCAGTTTGAGCTGAAGCAGGATATCGTCGATTTTGGCGCCGTCGATCCCGAGGTTCAGCGCGGTTTTTCCGGTCGCGTCTTCAATCATTTTAGTGACGATGGTATTGCGAACGCGCGACGATCCGAGGAAAATGTAATCGATTTTCTTGTCTTTGAGCTGGACGATGTATTTTGTTTTTTCGCGCGGCGGCGTATGCACGTAAACGTAAGTGTACGCGATATCGGCCACGGTCATGATCGCGAGCACGACAAGGACGAGCAATCCTATTTTAGACAGAAACCGCTTCATCAGAACTGGAAATATATAAAGTTAGTCGCTTCTGAATAAACGCCGAAAAGAATCAGCCCGATAAGTGCGAGCAGCAGTTTCACGTTGCGCATTTTTCCAAAAAACGGATGCTGGTGTTGTCGCGAATGCCATTCGGCCAGAACAAAAATTCCGAGGAGCAAACCAAGTTCGATACAATAGCGCTCATGCGCGATTTTCTGAACGCCGCCAGCAAAGCCGTATGAAAACAGCCTTTTGATATAACCGATTGCATCCGTAACAGTCAAAGACCTGAAGAAAATCCACGCGATTACAGTCAATGCAAATGTAACAGACATCGACGCAAGTTCGCGCAAACTCGGCCAAATGCGGCCGGCGGCAACGGTGTCCAGATTCATGCGGTTGTTGTTGGTCAGAAGCAGCGGCATAAAATAAAGCGCATTGAGCGCACCCCAAACGAGGAACGTCCAGTTTGCGCCGTGCCAAAATCCGCTGACAACGAAAATGATAAACGTATTGCGGACTTTCATCCAGGTTCCGCCTTTGCTGCCGCCGAGCGGAATGTAGAGATAATCGCGAAACCACGTTGAAAGCGAGATGTGCCAGCGTCGCCAGAATTCTGCGATGTCACGTGAAAAATACGGGTAGTTGAAATTCCGAAGCAAGTCAATTCCGAACAATTTTGAGGTGCCGAGCGCAATATCAGAATAACCGCTGAAATCGCCGTAAATCTGAAATGCATAGTAAATCGCGCCAACTGCGAGTGTCAGCGAATTCATCTGCTGGTAATTTGCGAAAATATTGTCGGCGTAGAATGCGCAATTGTCGGCAATCACGATTTTTTTGAACAATCCCCAGCAAATTTGGCGAACGCCATCAATCGCCTGCGAATAGTGAAATTGCCTTGGCCGTTTGATCTGTGGCAGCAAATGCGTCGCGCGCTCAATCGGGCCTGCAACCAAAAGCGGGAAATAGCTTACAAAAAGTGAATAAGTAACGGGATTTTTTTCCGGTTTGATCCTGTCGTAATAGATATCGATGACGTATGATAAGCCGTGAAAGGTATAAAACGAAATGCCGACCGGAAGAATTATCTGTAAGGT
>JAEWLD010000267.1 GCA_023393485.1 Bacteroidota bacterium | reverse complement strand
GCCGAAGCGGCAGCGATTGTGAAAATCAAGTCGAGCCAGTCGGTGTTTGAGCTGATGCAGCCGGTGATAGGCGAATTGCCGCACGAGGAATTTTGGGTGCTTTATCTCAACAACGCCAATAAAATCGTATTCAAATCGCAACTCAGCAAGGGCGGATTGACTGGAACCGTCGTCGATGTCAGGATGGCCTTCAAGCCGGCATTTGAATACGGCGCTACCGGAATCATTTTGTGCCACAATCATCCGTCGGGCACGTTGACGCCAAGCGATGCCGACCGCCAGATCACGCGAAAGCTAAAGCTCGCCGGCGAAAACCTCGACATTAAAGTCCTCGACCATTTGATCGTGACCGAGAAGGATTATTTCAGTTTTGCCGACGATGGGATTCTATGATCATGCCGGCCTCAAAGTCCTGCGGCGCAACGACGAAACCGCATAAGAAACCGTAAAGTTGAGTTTTGTGTACAAATCAATGAGTGAATCGACCAATCTTGACTTAAATGACTTTTCGAGTTTCAGGTCAAGTAGTGAAAGATGCTGCTCAAGGGTTTCGTCTGAGGCGAGATTGATGATTTCGCCCATTCGCGACAAATCTGACGACAATTGGTGAAGATCGTCAGTGTCTTTGCACCTGAATTGTCTTACGATTTTAGTGGTTTCGTTATCCCTGACTTCAGAAAGCCAGGCTTCCTGCAGGTAATCTGCGTAAAAAAGAATGTATTTGCGGATTTTATTGTTTCTGCGGATTTTTAGTATTGTGTAGCCCATAGCATTAGAAATTTGGATAAGACAAACTTACCATTTTAGACCGCCGTGCTTTTTATAACAATTTCTCAAATCGTTACAGAATCCTGAGAATTATTTGGCCAAAAACGATAGCTTTGTAAGGCTATGATTACCGATGTATTTTTTGACCTCGACCACACCCTTTGGGATTTTGAAAAAAATTCGGCACTCGCTTTCCAACGCGTGTTGTCGTTGCATGGAATCGTCGTGCCGCTGGAAGCGTTTCTTGAACATTATGTGCCGCTAAACGTATTGTATTGGGAAAGATATCGCAAAGAGGAAATCACGCAGGCCGAACTCAGGTACGGACGAATCAAGGAGACGTTTGACAGGTTGGGTATGGATATCGATGACGATTTGATCGAGGTTTTGTCTGACGCCTATATCGAACATTTGCCGGAAAACAATCATTTGTTTGACGGTGCGCTTGAGATTCTCGATTATCTCAGCCAAAGATACAGGCTTCACATCATTACCAACGGTTTCCATGAAGTCCAATACAGAAAGATCAACAATTCGAAAATTGGACATTATTTCGCGACGGTTACGAATTCGGAAATGGCGGGCGTCAAAAAGCCGAATCCGCTTATATTTGAATATGCGCTCAACCTCGCAGACGCGAAGAAGGAAAGCTGCGTCATGGTCGGCGATTGTATTGATGCCGATGTACGCGGGGCGATCAGTTACGGAATCGATGCCATATTGTTTAATGAAAATGCACCCGAAGATGGCATCAAGCATGTGACACGGCTTCGGGATTTAAAAAATTATCTCTGATGAAAAAATTATTCATGCTGGCATTGCTAGTTTCGATTGCAGGATTTTCGCAGCCGATGAGCCATTACAAATACGTGATTGTTCCAGCGAAATTCTCAGCGCAGAAAAAGCCGGGCCAGTTCGGACTGAACAATCTGACCAAATTATTCCTCGAGAAAAACGGTTATACGGTTTTTTACGACAACGATATTTTGCCGATGGAAGTTTCCGGAGACGGCTGCAATAAAATTTTTGCGGATGTAATTGATGACAACACGCTCCGAAAAACACGGCTTAGAGTTGAAATCAAAGATTGCAGGAATGCGGTACTTTTTGTGTCTGAATATGGCGAAAGCGCCGAAAAGGACAATTATGTCGCCTTCAACCAGGCTTTGCGGGCGGCTTTCAAATCATTTGACAAGCCTGAATACAGGCATGATTCGAATGTTGCCGTTGCGCCTAAAACCGTTGAAATGGTTGCGCCAGCGCGGCAAATAACCCAGGGCGCGCCTGTTGCAGCTGACGCCGCTGCAGAATCTGATGTGCTCAACGCTCAGAAAATCGCAAACGGCTATCAATTGGTAGATACGACGCCCAAGATCGTGCTGAAGCTGTTTGTTACCTCGCAACCCGATATTTTTATTGCGGAAGGCGAGGGCAGAAGCGGTGTTGTTGTCAAAAAGTCCGGGCAGTGGGTTTTTGAATATTATGACAACAAGCAACTCGTATCACGGCTACTCAACATCAAGTTTTAATAATCGTATTTATTCTTCCACCGGTTTTTCAGGAAGTCACGCGTTGTGTTTTCGCGTGCATTTTGGCCCGGCTGATAAAGCGCGGTACCTGAAACGGCGTCGGGAAGGAATTCCTGCTCGGTAAAATTATTTTCGTAGCTGTGGGCATATTTGTAGTCGTCGCCATAGCCAAGCTCTTTCATCAGCTTGGTAGGCGCATTTCGCAAATGCAGCGGCACGGGCAAGTCTCCGGTCTGTTTTACCAATTGCTGAGCCTTGCCGATGGCGTCATAACTGGCATTGCTTTTCGGCGATGTGGCCAGATAAATTGCGCATTGGCTCAAGATGATGCGGCTCTCGGGATAACCGATCGTCGTCACAGCCTGAAACGTATTGTTCGCGATAACAAGCGCCGTAGGATTGGCCAAACCGATATCTTCACTGGCGAGAATCAGCATGCGCCGGGCGATGAACTTGAGATCTTCGCCGCCCTCAATCATTCGGGCAAGCCAGTAAACCGCACCATTCGGGTCACTGCCACGCATTGATTTGATAAATGCTGAAATGATATCATAATGCTGCTCGCCGGTTTTATCGTAAAGAACGGTGTTCTGCTGGGCGAGTTGCATGACGCGCTCATTGGTGATCTCGATTTTATCGCCTGGAGTGGCGTTGATTACCAGCTCGAAGATGTTGAGAAGTTTCCTGCCATCGCCGCCGGAAAGCCGCAAGAGGGCTTCGGTTTCTTTAAGCTTGATTTTCTTTGTTTTGAGATAGGTGTCGGTTTTGATTGCCCGATCGAGCAATGCTTCAAGATCGCCGCGCGTGAACGGGTTCAAAATATAAACCTGACAACGCGACAGCAACGCGGGAATGACTTCGAAACTTGGATTTTCGGTCGTTGCGCCAATCAGGGTAACCCAACCTTTTTCCACGGCGGCGAGCAATGAATCCTGTTGCGATTTACTGAACCTGTGAATCTCATCGATGAACAAAATTGGATTTTTCGCTGTAAATAGACCACCGCTTTGCTTTGCTTTGTCAATTACCTCCCGAATGTCTTTTACACCCGAATTGATTGCACTTAAAATGTAGAATGGGCGCTTTGATTCCTCGGCGATGATTTGCGCGAGCGTGGTTTTTCCTGTGCCCGGCGGTCCCCAAAGTATCAATGACGGAATAAAACCGCTTTTGATTTGTCGTGACAGCGATCCTTCAGGCCCGACCAAATGTTGCTGGCTGATGTAGTCATCGAGAGTTTTTGGCCGTATCCGTTCTGCTAATGGTGCATCCATAGAGACAAAAATAAGTTTTATGATGCTAAGTTTTTTATAATTTTTGGTGGATTAGACCTGCAAGGTTTTTAAAACCTTGCAGGTCTAACCTACTGACAAAATTTCATCACTTTTTCTTTGGATGTATTTTTGACTCAAGCGGTGCACAACCAAAAAACCATGAATGACAATCACTTTAAATTTACGCCACAAGTGCTATTGCTGCCTTTCTTTTTTGTATTGGCGCTTTGGCTGAGTTATTGGGCCGATGTCCGCTTTGGCATCCCGCTCGGACAATATGGCATTTATCCGCGGGATATTGGAGGCTTGCGCGGTGTGGTTTTAAGCCCGTTTATTCACGGCAGCCTTGAACACTTATATAACAATTCGCTGCCTTTGCTGGTGCTTTTGGCATCGCTCGCTTATTTCTATCGTGAACTGGCTTGGAAAATTGTGGTTTACGGTATCCTATTTTCGGGATTGCTTACCTGGGTCATCGGCCGGCCGAACTACCATATTGGCGCCAGTGGATTGATTTATGTGCTTGTCAGCTTTATTTTCTTCAAAGGAATCATGACCAAGTACTATCGGCTGGTGGCACTTTCACTAATGGTCATCGTGTTGTACGGCGGAATGGCCTGGTATATTTTTCCCGACATCGACAATTCAATTTCATGGGAAGGACATTTGGCCGGTTTGATCGTCGGATTTGCATTTGCATTTCGATTTAAAACACCCGAATATCAAAAGATGATTCGTTATGACTGGGAGCGGCCGGATTTTGATCCGTCGCAGGATAAATTCATGCAGCGGTTTGACGAAAACGGAAATTTTGTAAACTTGCCGCCACCGGAACCAGAGCCCGAAGAAAATGTTGCAAACCACACACAACCGCCCGTGATTACGTATACGTTTGTTCCGAAGGAAAAAACAAATGGCACAAATTAACTCCTTTGGCGTACCGCTTCATAAAGAAAGGCGCCACATGCGACAGAAACATTCAGCGAACCAATGTTGCCGAACATTGGCAGTTTGGCTTTTTCATCGACGATTTTCAAAACAGAAGGGTTGATTCCGCGGTCTTCGGAACCCATTACGATCGCGACCGCATCGACAAGCGAAATATCATAAATCACCGACCCGGTTTTTTCAGTGGCCGCCACGGTTTTGATTCCCGACGCCTGAAGCGTGAAGATGGCGTCTTTGATATGTTCGACTTTACAAATGGGCATATTGAACACCGCGCCGGCAGATGTCTTGACTGTATCGCCATTGACAGGGGCAGCGCCTGATTTTGAAATTATGATGCCGTCAACGCCGGTACATTCAGCCGTTCGGATGATTGCACCGAAATTCCGAGCGTCGGAAATCTGGTCCAGAATAAGCAGCAATGGTGCTTTTTTGCCATCAATTAATTTTTCAATCAAGGCATCGAGATCGTGAAAAGCGATAGGCGAGATGGTAGCCACGGCGCCCTGATGGTTATTTGGCGTAAGCCGATTCAGTTTTTCGATCGGAACAAACGAATAGTTGATCCCGTTTCGCTTCATTACGGACATTAGATTTTTCATCAATTCGCCTGAAGCTTCTTTTTGTACAAAAACTTTGTCAATGGCTGCGCCGGCCTGAATCGCTTCGATGATGGCGCGGATTCCGAAAATCTGATGCTCTTTTTCCATGGGGCAAAGGTATAAAAAAACCACCCCGGATGGAGTGGTTTTCAATAAGGTTTAAAAGACTACAATTCGTCCTCAAGGAAACCGGTGCGCTTATGACCGGCGAACTTGTAGAAAGTTCCCGGATCCCAATCAAATTCGGCTTCAAAGTAAATACTGTCTACCACATGGCCGCCAAATGAGTGGCCCGCGTTTTTCAGGATCTTACCGTTTTGAATGGTTACGGTTCCGCCAAGGTACATCTCGGTAGTATTCGCCTCGCTTGAGAAAGTCAGTGCAGACAAATCAGCCTGCGCCTTAGCCTTCAGCTCGAAAAACGTATCATGGTCATCAATCCAGAAATTTTCGTCGTTTGATGATGCGTTGTACGTTGACCACAGGTAGTAATCACCACCGAATGCCGGTGTTACACCGTCAGTCTCAAGCCCGACAATGTGCCAGTCGCCCGCAAAATCGTGCGTAGTGGTATTACCTGCTTCCGGATTTCCACCTTCGTCACATGACGAAAGCACAACCAGCGCAAATAAGCTAAGTAATAATGATGTTATTTTAAGGTTTCTCATTGTTTTGATTGTTTTTAAGGTTGAACCTGCTCGAGCGTTACATCAAACGTGTAGCCTTCGCTCCAGTCAGTTACAAAATGAATTGTGCCAGCGCCGGGATTAACAGTGAACTCCGTGTTGTGGGCTACGCCACCGAAAGTGCCCACAGTAAAGTCAGGAACTGTAAAGTTGTTGCTAGGGATGTCGTTGGCCACTACATCCATCGGCGCCAGGTAAGCATCTCCATAAGCGCGGCCGATAGCATAATAACCTCCAATGCCGTCAGACACGTGATAATTATTGCCGCCTGTGTTCCAGATCATGACATATTCCATATCAGTATATTGTGCTGAGGCGGCACCGTTACGTACAACCGTCGAACGATATACCCCGGCTATACTTGAAGTAAGATCGCCATTGTCGTAAACAATTACCTTTCTTATAGCCTGGCCAGGATAGCCGTCTTGGTTTACTGCAGAATAAGTGATCGTGTAGATGTCGTCTACATTTGTGTCTACGGTAGTACCGCCCTGGAATTGCCCGCTTACAGAAGTTTCGTAGGGAATTTCTACGTCGCCTTCAGTAACGGTTACACCCGGATCCTCAAAAACGGTTCCTTTTGGAACAAACATGACTGCATCTCCATTGAGTACAAACGTCGGGAAATTTGTCAGTTGGGATACGTTTGAAGAGCTTTCTTCTTCACAGCCCGTCGCCACAAGCGCAATTCCGCATAAGAATAAAAATATTTTTTTCATAATTCAATTTTTAGTTTACGTCCCACCAGACAGGTACTGTCAATTCAATGAGGGCAGGTGCGTTTTGATTAGTTGATGTGACACTCTCAGGGAAAACCAATCGTTTAGGGAATTGGCCGCCGGTTGTACCGTTGATAGAATAAGACCATTCGCCAGGAACGTAAGAGCCACTTGTTTGCGGCACCGATGAAATTCTTGGATATCCGGTGCGATTCTGCTCAAAGAATGCCTCAAACCCATTGCCTGGGAATGACGCGATCCATTTTTGCGTGATGATGTCTTCAATCTGCTCGTCCAGCGTAGTGCCATCATATTCGTAAGGACCGCCAGAAGCGATAAATGATGAGCCATCGAGACCCCATTTGTTGAAGTTCTCCAATACGGCAGCATCATAAGCCTCTTTGGCTCCGGCTCCGCCAGCATATCGTGCCAGTGCTTCTGCCTGAAGGAAAAGACTTTCCTCACGGCTCATAAAGTAAACTGGAGTAGTCGGTGACAAATTAACGATAGAAATCGAGGTCGGAGCTACCGTGCTGTTGAAATCACCTTGGTTCAACGAAGCGCCACTACCGTAGTATTTTGAGAGTCTCGGATCGTCATTTTCATTCAGGAAAGAATACATTGTTGTACTCGCGCGAAGATTGGTGGCTACGTTGAGCTGCCTTCTGTCTGACTCATACAATGGGTTACTACG
>JAEWLD010000206.1 GCA_023393485.1 Bacteroidota bacterium | reverse complement strand
AGTTGTATTGTAATTTTCGACGTCGGTAAAAATTTCTGCATTTTCACCCGTTTTATAAGCGCTGAAGTAATCTTTGCGCGTATTCGGTTCAGTTTGGGAAGTTTCCTTGCCATTGCCTCCATAAATACCATCACTATCATAGTAAGATGTGCTTTGGTAACTACCGCAGGACGCGGTAAGAAGCGCTATCATTCCGAAGAGGGAATAGATAGTTAAATTTTTTAATTGGAAATAATTGGTTTTCATGGCTATAGCGATTTTATTGTTGGACATAACGCAAGACATCACAAAAATAGTTAGTTTTGCCGAACTATTTTAGTTAAAAATTCGCAAACAAGTTTTGTGCCAAAACCCTCATTATGAGCAAGAACTTAACCCAAAGATCTGAAGATTATTCCAAGTGGTATAACGAACTCGTTGTTAAGGCGGATTTAGCCGAAAACTCGGGCGTTCGTGGTTGTATGGTTATCAAACCGTATGGCTATGCAATTTGGGAGAAAATGCAGCGTGAGCTTGACCGCATGTTTAAGGAAACAGGTCATCAAAATGCCTATTTCCCGTTATTCGTGCCTAAAAGTATGTTTGAGGCCGAAGAGACCAATGCCGAAGGGTTTGCGAAGGAATGTGCTATCGTCACGCATTATCGCTTAAAGGCCGACGAAAGCAAGCCCGGAAAATTAATGGTCGACCCAAACGCAAAACTCGAAGAGGAACTTATCGTCCGTCCTACAAGCGAAGCCATTATCTGGAGCACATATAAAAGCTGGGTGCAGTCGTACCGCGATTTGCCGCTCTTGATCAACCAATGGGCGAACGTCGTGCGTTGGGAAATGCGTACAAGACTATTCCTGCGAACTGCTGAATTCCTGTGGCAGGAAGGCCACACGGCACACGCAACCCGCCAGGAAGCGATTGAGGAAACCGAAAAAATGATGAATGTCTATGCCGATTTCGTTGAGAATTTCATGGCGATTCCTGTAATCAAAGGCATCAAGACACCAAATGAGCGTTTTGCGGGCGCCGATGAAACCTACTGTATCGAAGCCTTGATGCAAGACGGAAAAGCGCTACAGGCCGGAACTTCACATTTTCTCGGCCAAAATTTTGCGAAAGCATTTGACGTAAAATTCGCTAACGCCGAAGGCAAACAAGAATATGTTTGGGGAACATCGTGGGGCGTTTCAACCCGATTGATGGGCGCGCTGGTCATGACGCACTCCGACGATAAAGGATTGGTATTGCCGCCAAATCTCGCGCCGATCCAGGTCGTCATCGTGCCGATCCACAGAACCGATGAGCAGCTGAATGACATCGGAAAAGTTGCCGATAACTTGATGGCCGATTTAAAGAAACGCGGAATTTCCGTCAAATACGACGATCGTACCACACAAAAACCTGGATTTAAATTCAATGAATACGAGCTTAAAGGTGTTCCGCTCAGAATCGCAATCGGTCCAAATGACCTTGAGAATGGTACTTTTGAGGTTGCGCGACGCGATATCTTGACCAAAGAAACGGTGTCAATGAATAATGCCGCTGATTACCTCGCTGCCAAACTCGAAGAAATCCAGCAAAGTCTATACGACCGCGCAATGGATTATCGCGATGCGCATATCACCGAAGTAAACACGTTCGACGAGTTCAGGGATTTACTCGAAAGCAAAGGCGGATTTCTGTCTGCGCACTGGGACGGAACACCTGAAACCGAAGAAAAAATCAAGGAATTGACCAAAGCTACGATTCGCTGCATTCCGCTCGACAAGGTAGAAGAAGCCGGAAAATGTGTCTTTACAGGCAAGCCTTCAATCGGCAGAGTGCTGTTTGCCAAGGCCTATTGATAAAAAATAAAAAAAATGCAAGGCAGCTATTGTGAGAACAAAATATAGTTGTATTTTTGCATCCGCATTACGGCAATGGCCCGTTCGTCTATCGGTTAGGACGCCAGGTTTTCATCCTGGTAAGAAGGGTTCGATTCCCTTACGGGCTACAAAAGTTCACACTTTTTTGACAAACTCACACTAGAAGAATAATGGTCCGTTCGTCTAGGGGTTAGGACGCCAGGTTTTCATCCTGGTAACAGGGGTTCGATTCCCCTACGGTCTACAATATATTACAAAAAAAATTATTTTAAAAAATGGCAAATCATAAGTCAGCTTTAAAAAGAATCAGAAGTAACGAAAAAAGAAGAGTTCTGAACAGGTATCAGCACAAAACCACGCGTAACGCCATCAAGGCTTTGCGTATGGCTACTGACAAATCAGAAGCTGCAGGAAAATTGTCTGCCGTTATTTCAATGATTGACAAATTGGCGAAGAAAAACGTTATCCACGATAACAAAGCGTCAAACCTCAAGTCTAAATTGACACGTCACGTTGCGAAAATGTAATCGCAAAATCCGTTATAGAATGAAGCCCTCGTTTGAGGGCTTTTTTTATGCGTTATAGAATCGCGACTTAAGTTCTTCAAGCATTTCAATGGTAATCGGCTTCGACATAAAATCGAGCACCATAGAATAAGTCTTGGCTTTCTCCACGTCCTGCGGATCGATCGTGGATGAAAGCACAATCACTTTCGTATTCGGGAAAAAGTGCGCATAAGTCTTTGAAAAATTGTCGAGAAACTCCCAGCCGCCCATTACCGGCATATTCAAATCAAGGAAAATCAGTTCGGGGAAATCTTCTTCATTTTGTTGCAAAATCAGGTTGTCGAAATAATGCAGCGCATCTTCGCCGTTCTGGGCGGCATCCGTATGGCGAGAAAAGTTTGCCCGCGTGATGACTTTCCGGCACAACATCAGTGTAATCGGATCGTCGTCTACGCATAAAATTTTGTTTAGCATGTTAGTTGGGGTTGTTTTTATTCTTGAAAATTAGGGTAAAAGTAGTGCCTTTGTTGACCTCGCTCTGCACCGAAATCGATCCGCCCATAGTCTCGACCTGCGATTTGACCAAATAAAGCCCAAGGCCTTTGCTGTCCGGATAATTGTGAAAACGCTGGTACAACCCGAAAATCTTGTCGGCATTTCGCTCAAGGTCGATACCGATGCCGTTGTCTTTAAAGGTCAGAACAACATTATCACCGACTTCTTTTGACGAAATATTGATGCGAAGCTGGCGCGACGTTGAACGGTATTTTATGGCATTGGTCAACAGGTTCAACAAAATGCTTTCGAGGTATGATTTGTTGATGTTGAGGATTGACACGCGTTTGAGTTCGATTTTGATGATCGGTTTATGCAGGCTGATCAAAAAGCTCAACTGATTGAATACATTCTCAAAAATATCCTGGATCAATACTTCTTCGGTTTCAATCGACGGGTTGTCCTTGATGATGATGACTTTTACCAAATCATTGATCGTCTCATTGAGCAAATGCGTCGACCGCGAAAAGCCGTCGAGCACTTCCTTGAGTTCGGCATTTTCAACCGGAATGTCTTCGATGAGGTTCAAAAGGCCGGTCAAATTTGAAAGCGGCGCGCGAAGATTATGCGAAGTGATATACGAGAATTGCTTCAAATCTTTGTTGTTCTGCGTCAGTTCCCGGATCAATTGCTCTTTTTCCTTTTCCTGTCGCTTTTCTTCTGTAATGTCACGTTGGATTGAAATCCAATGCGAATGTTCGCCTTCTTTGTTTGTAATCGGGATCATCGAAAAATTCACCCAATATTCTTCGCCGTTTTTCTTGTGGTTCAACGTTTCGAATTTGAATTCCTTTTTGTTGCGCAAAGCCTCCGAGAGCTTCGCGATTTCGTTGGCGATTGACTGTCTTCCCATGAATATCGCCGGCGATTTCCCGACGACTTCTTTGGATTTATAGCCCGTCATATGTGAAAAGGCCGGGTTGACAAAGACAATTTTAGGAATGTTATGCGACGATTTCCCGGCTTCCGTAATGATGACCGCGTCCTTTGTTTCGGTAACCACGGTTTCAAGCAGTTTGAGTCGCTGTTCTTCTTCTTTCTGCTTGGTGATGTCTTGCAG
>JAEWLD010000204.1 GCA_023393485.1 Bacteroidota bacterium | reverse complement strand
AAATGATTTCCGTGCAACCCAGCATGCAGAGCCGTATTGGACCAATTCTGCCTTCGGCGGAATGCCGACGTATCAACTGGGTGCGAAATATCCGCATGATTACATAGGAGCGATCGATGATGTACTTCGGTTTTTGCCGCGTCCGGCTGATTATCTTTTCCTTTATTTTCTGGGTTTTTATTTGCTTTTGATGGCGCTGAAGATTGATCCGCTCAAAGCCTTTTTCGGCGCATTGGCGTTCGGTTTGTCAACTTACCTGATCGTGATTCTCGGCGTTGGTCACAATGCCAAGGCACACGCCATCGCATACATGCCGATGGTGATTGCCGGGGTGATCATGGTGTTCAAACGCAATTACATTTGGGGCGGATTGCTCACCCTTTTTGCGGCGGCGCTTGAAATCAATGCGAACCATTTCCAAATGACATATTATCTGCTCATCCTTTTGCTCCCGATAGTCATTTTCTACGTTTGGAAATTCATAAAAGGCAAGGAATTCCGCTCGCTGGCCAAAGTGTCCGGGGTTTTCGCGATTGCCGGAATCCTGGCCGTCGGGGCAAACGCCGCGAACCTGATGGCGACCGCCGAATACACGAATTTTTCAATGCGCGGCAAAAGTGAATTGAGTTTCAATCCCGATGGCTCAAAAGACAACACGACTTCCTCGATGAAGTACGACTATATTACCGAATACAGCTACGGCATCGCCGAGAGTTTCAACCTGATCGCGCCGCGTTTGTTCGGCGGCGGCAATGGCGAACAGCTCGGTCCTGACAGCGAATTGTACAAATATGCGATCAATCAGGGCGCATCTGCTGAACAGGCGAAAGATTTTACCTCAGGACTTCCGATTTATTGGGGCGACCAACCAATTGTCGCTGCGCCTGCTTATATTGGTGCGGTGGTTTTCTTCCTGTGCATTTTGGCATTGTTCGTTGATAAGCGCAAAGTCAAATGGGCATTTTTAGCCGCCGCCATTCTTTCGTTACTGTTGTCATGGGGCAAAAATTTTCCCGCACTGACCAATTTCTTTATCGACGTTGTGCCGATGTATGATAAATTCCGCGCGGTTTCGTCAATACAAGTCGTCCTGGAACTATGCATTCCCGTGCTTGCCGTAATGGGCTTGCAGGCTTTTTTCAAGGAAGATGACAAGGCCAAACAATGGAAAAATCTTTGGCAAGCCGGAGCAACCGCAATCGGAATTGTCTTCTTGTTGTTCCTTTGCAAAGGCATGTTTGAATTTGCGGGGATGCGCGATGAACAAATCGCACAAAGCGGTGAACAAGGCCGTGTTATCCTCGATCTTTTGAAAGAAGACCGCAGAAGCCTGTACTCGGCTGATTTGTTGCGCTCGGGTTTTCTGATCATAATTGCGTTCGGCGCACTGTGGCTTGCCCATAAAGACAAATTGAAACAGACTGCTGCGGTCATCATCGTGGGATTGGTCATGGTCGGCGATCTGTTTTTTATCGACAAGCATTATGTAAAGAATGATGACCGCACATTCGTCAGCGCGATGTATGTCGACCAGCCTTTCCAGCCAACCGAGGCCGACCTGCACATCCTACAGGACAAAAGCCATTATCGGGTTTACGATGTTTTTGGAAGGCTGCAAGGACGCAGCTCGTATTTCCACAAGGCTGTTGGCGGATACAGCGCCGTCCGTCCGCGACGTATGGATCAGCTTTTTGAATACCAGATCGACAAGACTCTCGGCGAGGCGATGAAAACCGTCGACACGGCGTCTTTGTCGCTCACGCGAAGCATTCCGGTGATGAACATGCTCAACATCAAATACCTGTTGTTTGAAACCAATGACGGCACAACGGTTCCGGTCACCAATCCGTTTGCGTATGGTGGCGCGTGGTTCGTGTCAGACTATAAAATGGTCAACAGCGCCGATGATGAAATGAAAGCGCTCGGTGTAACCGATTTGAAAAACACGGCGATTGTCAATAAAAATGACCTTGGCGAAATCAGGCTCGGTGCATCGCGCGCGACTGACACGGTGTCGTCGATTACCCTCAAAACCTATAAATCCAACTACGCTAGCTATAATGCGACTACCGATACCGGAAGCCTTGCCATTTTCTCTGAAATGTACTATCCTAATGGCTGGAATGCCTATATCGACGGAAAGCTTACGCCGCATTTCCGGGCAGATTATGTCCTGCGTGCGATGTTTATTCCTGCGGGAACGCATACCGTCGAATTCAAATTCGAGCCACAAGTCGTCAAAACCGGAAGCACAATAGCACTCGTAAGTTTTATCGGAATCTTGATTTTGCTCATTGGCGGTATTTTCGCCGAACGAAAAAAACTAGCGGCCCAATTGTAATGGAACCCGAAATTCGCGAACATAACAATCAACGTAAAAACGCCAAAAAGGTGCTGATCATCACGTATTACTGGCCGCCGGCCGGCGGACCGGGCGTGCAACGATGGTTGAAGTTCGTGAAATATCTGCCCGAATTCAGTTTTGAGCCGATTGTGTACACGCCAGACAATCCGACATATCCGCTGATCGACGAAGGCTTGGCCAGCGAAGTATCGCCTAAGGTGAAAGTTATCAGAAAAAAGATTTTTGAGCCTTACGGCATCGCGTCTTTTCTGACCGGCAAGACCTCGCAGAAAATCAGTTCGGGAATCATTCCAAGCGAGCACAAACAAACCGCGGTCGAAAAGTTGTCACTTTGGATACGAGGAAATGTCTTTATTCCGGACGCGCGTGTTTTCTGGGTAAGCCCGTCGGCGAGGTTTCTTGAGAAATTTGTCAGGAAGAATGGCATCGATACCCTTATTACGACCGGTCCGCCGCACAGCCTGCATTTGATCGGGCTCAAGCTCAAAAGAAAACTTGACATTGAATGGATTGCCGATTTTCGCGATCCATGGACGAGCATCGGTTATCACAAATCACTCAAACTTTCAGGATTTTCAGAGGATCGCCACAAAAGCCTCGAGGAAAAAGTGCTTAATACAGCAGACAAAATCATTGTCACCAGTCCGTCAACAAAGGCCGAATTCCGCGAGATTACGACCAAGCCGATCGAGGTGATCACAAACGGGTATGACGTCGCGATCGCAAAAAGCGATGTCCTCGACCGGAAATTCTCGCTCGCCCATATCGGGTCGTTGCTCTCTGAACGCAATCCGATGATTTTATGGCAAGTGCTCGCCGAATTGATTCGCGAAGAAGAATCGTTTCACGATCATTTCGAGCTTAAGCTCATTGGCACGGTCAGCAACGATATTTTGGTGGACATCCATCGGTATGACCTTGATCCTTATTTGAATTTGCTCGGGTATTTACCACACTCGGAAGCGGTTCGGCACCAAAAGCAGTCGCAGGTATTGCTGCTGGTCGAGATCAATT
>JAEWLD010000170.1 GCA_023393485.1 Bacteroidota bacterium | reverse complement strand
TCCGCAGGAAGCAGATAGACATTCTTTTTGTGGTGAACATGTTCCTGACGGGTTTCGACAGCAAAAGCCTCAACACGCTTTATGTCGACAAAAACCTTCGTTATCACGGATTGATCCAGGCCTATTCGCGGACCAACAGGATTTACGGCCAGAAGAAATCGCAGGGCAACATCGTTGTTTTCCGCAATCTCAAAAAAGCTACCGATGACGCGATCGCGCTCTTCTCAAACAAGGAAGCCAAGGAAATCATCATTATGGAGCCGTATGACCAGTATGTCCGGGATTTCAATGAGGCTTTTGGGAAATTGCTCGGCATCGTACCGACGCTCGATGCGGTCGATGACCTCGAAAGCGAAGAAGACGAACTGGCATTTATCAAGGCGTTCCGCGAATTGATGCGGCTTCGCAACGTCATCGCTTCCTACGCCGATTTTACCTTTGACGACCTGGCGATGGGTGAGCAGGATTTCGAGGACTATAAAAGCAAATACCTCGATTTGTACGACAAGGTGAGAAGCGCCACCGAAAAGGAAAAGGAATCGATCCTCGACCAGGTTGATTTTGAATTGGAACTGATCCACCGCGATGAGATCACCGTTGCTTACATTCTCAACCTGCTTTCCAAACTCAAGGCAGCGACCGCAGAAGAACGCCAGCGCAAGGAAAAAGAAATCCTCGATCTTGTTGCCGGCGACGTCCGCCTGAGAAGCAAACGCGAACTGATCGAAAAATTCATTACTGAAAACCTGCCGCTCATCCAGGACGACAACCTGGAAGAAGATTTCGACTCGTTCATGGATGCCGAAAAACAGATCGCGCTCGACAAACTCGTAGCCGAGGAAAACCTCGATGAAAACAAATTGAAAAGCCTGGTCGAAGATTATCTTTTTACCCAAAGAACGCCGACCAGCCAGGAAGTGATCACGACTTTAAAAACCCAACCGTCGGTGTTGCAGCGCAAATCAATCGGTGAAAGAGTGCGGTTGAAGTTTGAGGATTTTGTGGCGACGTTTTTTGGGGGATGACGGGAATGCCGACAGGCTTTATTCATTGAATTAAATACCTGTTTAAATCTTTCCACACTTATCTGATTTTAAAGAACTTAGTCCAAACGAAGTTGGATATTTCAAAATTTTTAAATTTACATCTATTTGAAATAGGGAATAGTGACAGAGCATTGAATAATCAGCTTGCTTACCGAATTGATGGCAGAACCAACAAATAAGCAAATCGCATTCATCGACACCGAAATCGACCTTAAGACCAGGAATATCATCGATATCGGAGGTCTTAAAGACGACGGTTCTTTTTTTCATAAACCGTCTGCCGCTGAATTTGTCAAATTCCTTAACGGCATTGATTTCATTTGCGGGCATAATATTATAAGGCACGATCTTAAATATCTTGGAAATGTTTTACGTGATGCTGGAATTGACCACGAGCAAGCCATTGATACACTATATCTTTCGCCCCTGTTGTTTCCAACCAATCCTTATCACAATTTATTAAAGGACGATAAACTTCAGTCCGAAGAAGCAAACAATCCGCTCAATGACTCGATCAAAGCCAAAGATCTATTCTACGACGAGGTCAGTGCTTTCAGGCGATTGGAGCAGACCATGCAGCAAGTTTTCTACGCTCTTCTAAATGACCAGCCGGAGTTTAGTGCTTTTTTTAAGTTCGTGTCATTTTCCGAAAGCGGACAGCCGATTGAAAAATTGATCTATGATAGGTTCGGCACCGATATTTGCCAAAACGTCGATCTCGCAAATCTGGTTTCGGAATATCCCGTTGCGCTTGCCTATAGCTTATCACTGATCGATTCCTTTATCCGGAATAAAAACGTTCATTCGATCACGCCGCCTTGGGTGTTGGCAAATTATCCCGATGTCGAGCGGATCATGTTCAGATTGCGAAACCGCCCGTGTGTTTCCGGATGCCAATATTGCGATAGTGTACTTGACGTTCGCAAGGGTTTGAGACGGTTTTTCGGATTTGAATCATACCGAACCTTTGATGGTGAGTCATTACAGGAAAAGGCGGTAAAGGCTGCAGTCAACAACAAATCGATACTTGCAGTATTTCCAACCGGTGGCGGAAAGTCGATTACGTTTCAGGTTCCGGCACTGATCAGCGGTGAAAGTTCCAGGGCGCTGACGATAGTCATTTCTCCGTTGCAATCACTGATGAAAGATCAGGTTGATAACCTTGAGAAAATTGGGATTACCGGCGCCGTCACGATCAACGGCATGCTTGACCCGATTGAACGGACGGAATCATTTAGAAGAGTCGGGGAAGGATTGGCCAGCATCCTTTACATCTCACCTGAATCACTCCGCTCGAAAACAATCGAGAAATTAATCCTCGGTCGAAAGATTGCGCGCTTTGTTATCGATGAAGCACACTGCTTTTCATCTTGGGGACAAGATTTCAGGGTCGACTATCTATATATCGCCGATTTTATCAAACTCATTCAAAAAGAGAAACGGCTGCAGGAAGGCATTCCGGTTTCCTGTTTTACCGCAACCGCCAAACGCAAGGTAATCGAAGACATTCAGGAATACTTTAATGAAAAGTTGGCGTTGGATCTGGAATTGTTCACCTCGAAGACCTCGCGGGCGAATTTGCGCTATGAGGTTTTTGAAAAAGCAGACGAGGAAGAAAAATATTTGACGGCCAGACAGCTTATTGAAGAAAAAAAATGCCCGACGATCATTTACGTTTCCCGAACCTATAAGGCGTTTAAGCTCGCGGAAAGGTTGTGCAAGGACGGCTTTGAGGCCAGGCCGTATCACGGTAAAATGGATGCGAAGGAGAAGGCAGCCAATCAAAATGCTTTTATCGCCGGAGAAGTGCCGATCATGGTGGCGACATCAGCATTTGGTATGGGTGTAGACAAAAAGGACGTTGGAATGGTCATCCACTATGAAATTTCCGATTCGCTCGAAAACTACATTCAGGAAGCAGGGCGCGCCGGACGGGATGAGAATATTACCGCCGACTGTTTTGTCCTGTTCAATGAAGAAGACCTGAGCAAGCACTTTATTCTTCTGAATCAAACCAAACTGTCAATCAAAGAAATCCAGCAGATCTGGAAAGCGATCAAAGGCATCACGAAATTTCGTTCGAAAGTTTCAAATTCGGTACTGGAAATTGCCCGAAAGGCCGGGTGGGATGACAATGTCCTCGAGATCGAGACACGCGTGAAAACGGCAATTGCGGCGTTGGAAGATGCCGGATATTTGCGGCGTGGGCAAAACATGCCTCAAATCTTTGCCAACAGTATTCTCTCCAAAAACGCGCAGGAAGCAATCGATAAAATCAATGCATCCGAAAAGTTTGAGGCAAGCCAAAAGGCGAAAGCCATCAGGATTATTAAAAAGCTGTTCTCAAGCCGAAGCCGAAAGCCTACAATTGGCGAGGTTGCAGAGTCGCGTGTTGATTATATCAGTGATCATCTTGGCATGGTTAGGGAAGAAGTTATCAAAATCATCACGTTGCTTCGGGATGAAAACATTTTAGCCGATGCCAAAGACCTCACGGCTTTTATCAAACGGGGCGAAAATGAAAATCGTTCGTTGAGAATCTTAGAAACTTTTGCGCGAATCGAAAATTTTCTACTGCCATTTTTAACCGATACCGAACAGACTTTTCACATCAAGGCGCTTAACGAAGATGCCGAAACCGAAGGCTGTATTGGCGTAAATCCCGCCCGGATAAAGACCGTTTTCAATTTTTGGGCGATCAAAAATTGGATTCAAACCCACAACGTCTCTTATTCAAAAAATCACGTCGCTGCTCTTGCATTGCGCCCGGGGTCGACATTAGCTGAAAAATTGGGGAAAAGACATGAAATTGCGAAATTTATAATCGGACTATTGTACGAGCGGAGCAATACTGACAATTCCGAAAGCGAAGCCGACAAAGAAGAAGTTCTGGTGGATTTTTCAGTTCATGAATTAAAACTGGCTTACGAAAATTCGCCGAGTTTGTTTAAGTTGCAAATCGATCTGGATGACATTGAGGATGCATTATTTTATTTGACTAAAATTGAAGCGCTGAAAATTGAAGGCGGCTTTTTGGTCACCTATAACCGCCTGACGATAGAAAGGCTAGAGAAGGACAATTATAAAAAATACACGCTTGATGATTATAAAAAGCTGAACCAGTTTTATGAAAATAAAATTCAGCAAATTCACATCGTTGGCGAGTATGCCAAAAAAATGATCGACGACTATAAAGATGCATTGCAATTCGTCGAGGATTATTTCAACCTGAATTATACTTCATTTCTTAGAAAATATTTTCCGGGCAGCAGGGTCGATGATTTGCGGCTGAAAATGACGCCGGGGAAATTCAAACAATTGTTCGGCGATCTTTCTCCTGCGCAGCTTAACATCATAAAGGACAACGAAACCAAGCATATAGCCGTCGCGGCCGGGCCTGGAAGCGGTAAAACGCGTGTCCTGGTGCACAAACTCGCTTCATTGCTTTTAATGGAAGACGTAAAACACGAGCAATTGCTTATGGTTACCTTCTCACGGGCTGCCGCTACTGAATTTAAAAAGCGCCTTGTCAAGCTTATTGGGAATGCCGCTCATTTCGTTGAAATAAAGACGTTTCACTCGTATTGTTTTGACTTGCTGGGAAGAGTCGGAAGCCTTGAAAAATCAAACGAGATCATCAAGAAGACAATTGAGAAAATTCAAAGCGGCGAGGTCGAACCGAATCGCATCACCAAAACAGTATTGGTGATTGACGAGGCACAAGATATGAATAAGGATGAATACGATCTTATTCTTGCGCTGATGGAAAGCAACGAGGAAATGAGGGTAATTGCCGTGGGTGATGACGACCAGAACATATATGAGTTTCGCGGTGCCAACTCAAAATACCTCGAACATTTCATTACGGTAAATGGAGCGACCAAGCATGAGTTGATCGAAAACTACAGAAGCAAGGGCAATCTTGTAGACTTTTCCAATCAGTTCGTTCAAAAGATTAGTCACCGATTAAAGCATTTGCCGATCACCGCGATGCAGTTAGGCAATGGGAAAATAAAAGTGGTCCGACACCAATCCGGAAATTTAATTACGCCAATTGTTAATGAAATTATCGAATCTGAGCTTACAGGCAATACGTGCGTGTTGGCCAAAACGAATGAAGAGGCGTCGAAAATTGCGGGGCTACTCTTAAAAAGCGGACTTCAGGCAAAGCTCATACAGTCCAATGACGGGTTTAATCTTTACGACCTTGTTGAAATCCGGTACTTTTTAAATCGATTGAATATGAGTGATGGAATGTATGTCATTCACGGAGAAGTCTGGGAAAACGCAAAGCGGGATCTCTCAACCAAATTCCAGCGCAGTTCAAAGTTGGAGATTTGCAACAATATCATCACTGAATATGAGTCGTCCTGCCCGCCGAAAAAATATATCTCTGATTTGGAGGCTTTCATTCGCGAATCAAAATTGGAAGACTTTTACGGTCGGAGAAGTGAGACCATATTTGTCTCAACCATTCATAAAGCGAAAGGAAAAGAATTCGACAACGTTTATTTGTTGCTCGAAAATTTTGATGCGACCACCGACGAGGCCAAGCGACAATTGTATGTGGCCATGACAAGGGCGAAATCAAATCTTACAATTCATCTGAATTCATCCATTTTTGATAATTTAGCCACTGAAGGTTTGGTCCGTCGTGATGATACGCAAATCTATTCGGCGCCGAAAGGGTTCGCAGTACATCTTACGTATGAAGATGTTTATCTTGACTATTTTGACTATGTCCAACATCGCGTCGGCAAGCTCTTCAGTGGAGACAGTCTGCGGTTTAAGGATGATGGTTGCGCTACTCCCGACGGGGAACAGGTGTTGAAATTCTCAAGACGATTTAGGGAATGGCTGGATGCAACCCAGGCAAAAGGATATGTTACGAAGGCGGCTAAAGTAAATTATATCCTTTATTGGTTGAAAGACGGCGCCGAAAATGAAATTAAAGTTCTGTTGCCGGAGCTTTACTTTGAGCGAAATGGATGAACTGATTACGCCTGACAATTGATAAAAGCCATATTTTTTGATAACGAATGTCTTGACACACAAAAAAATATTACCGATCGTTGCACTTTTTCAACCCACACCGTTCCAACCCAACCGCCTCAGCATCGTCAACCGTCATCGCTTCAATCGTGTGTTTGCAGCGTCCCAAACCGCCGCAATCTTTATTGAAGTGATATTTTTTTGCCCCGGCGCTTTTGCAGACCCAAACGGTTGCAGCATCGACCGGGGATTCGGTTGATTGATCTGAAGTTACAGCGTTGATTGACTCAACCTCTTTAACCGTTGCGGCCTGGGTTGGTGATGCCGGTGCGGTTTCTAAGTTCCCGCAACTGCAAAAAGCCAGCAAAGCGATTGCCTGGATGAATTTCTTCATTGTTTTGTGTTAGTC
>JAEWLD010000142.1 GCA_023393485.1 Bacteroidota bacterium | reverse complement strand
CAACGCGCACGATACGGTTTACATTGCGCACGATATTCTCGATTTGATCCGGGAGTTCAAGACTATCCGCGCCGCCCAGGAAAACATCAGGGTTAAACTCAAGGGGTTCAAAAAAGCGTATCGTCTTGAAAATTCCGAAGAAGTGCCTAACCACGTGTCTGTCACGCACAAAGCCCGCAAATTTGGCAAAATACTCAAAAGCGAATTTGCCGAAGAGACGCAAAGCTAAAATTTATTCTTACTTTTAATATTTAAAACAAACATATGAGTGCCGATTTTTATCAGAAAATATTAGATAACAACAAAAAGTGGGTCGAGGAAACATTGCAGATTGACCCCGAATATTTTAAAGATCTCGCAAAAGGGCAGCATCCGCCGTTGCTTTGGATCGGTTGTTCAGACAGCCGCGTTCCGGCAAATGAGATCATCGGTGCCAAGCCGGGCGATGTTTTCGTTCATCGCAACATTGCCAACATGGTCATCCATTCAGATATGAATATGCTCAGCGTGCTTGACTATGCGGTCAATGTGCTCAAAGTAAAGCACATCATCGTTTGCGGCCATTACGGCTGCGGCGGCGTCAAGGCGGCAATGGGCAATATGTCAATCGGGATTATCGATAACTGGATCCGCCATATCAAAGACATTTACCGTTTGCACCATGTTTATCTGGACTCGATTCTCGATGAGGATGAACGCTTCAACAAGTTTGTTGAGCTCAACGTCAAGGAGCAGGTTTTTGACCTTGCAAAGACGTCGATCGTGCAAAGTGCATGGAAAACCGGGCAGGAGTTGACCTTGCACGGTTGGGCATACGGGTTGAATTCGGGATATGTGACGGATTTGAATGTCAACATGAGTTCCGAAAAAGAGCTCGACCAGGTTGACCAGCTCAATTTGAAATAGAGGCAAAGGGTTTTAAATTCCTTGCCACGGATTCGGTTGATAACTTATCAATGGATCCGTGGCTTTTTTATGGCTATTCCTGCTCGAGATTCTCGTTAAATGCGGACGGCATCATTTTCGGGATGAATTTGATCAAGATCGGCAACAACAAACCGCCGCCGGGCAACAGGAAAATTGTCATCGCCGGAATGCTTTTACAGATGTCGAGCAGCTGGTTCTTGACTTTTTTCTTTTCTTTTTCATCGAGGTCGCGACGCGTTGAATGGGCGAGAAGCACCATCAGCTCCTTGCTTTGCGAGATTTCTTTCAGCAGACGGTTTTTGTTGCGGCGAATCAGCGTGATGACACTTTGGGTAATGTGATCGTAAAAATTCCTGACCGGGTTCGGGTTGTTGAAGTAGGCAATTTGGTCGTGATAGATCGAAATAAACCGGCAGACTTCGTCCATGCTCTGGGTGATGAAAGCGTCGTCAACCTGCATCGTTTCGCCGAGTTTGTAAAGGAAATATCGCTCTTCGTTGTCGATTTTATCATCGCTCCAAAGCGTCATTCCGGCCAAATCTATAAAATAGTATTTTTCAAGCTCGCTGGTAAAGGCGTCGAGTTTGAGCATTTCGGGATTTTTGACACTCGCCTTTGAAAATTTGGTGTAACGCACCGAGGCTTCGAGCAATTTGATCAGCAAATCATCATGGTGTGATTTGACGGTCTTGGTCTTGAGCGCAAATGAAATGACATTGAGAATCGTTTCCTCGATCGTCTTGAGGTATTTGTCGGGAATCGTATCATGGGTCAGATATTGTTGGAACGCAAGCACGTCAATAAACAGAAGCGCATTGGTCACGAAATGCGAAAAATTCTTGCTGACGATATCCTGGTTGGTCTGGACGCGCTCGTCAATCATGCCTTCAAGGGTTTGCGATGCCGTGCCTTTGGCAAACACTTTTTTAAAGAAGTTCAGCCCGTGCGGATGCATCGCATTGTAAAATGACACTGCTTTTACGACAAACTTCTTCGGATTGCTGTCACCGGTAACGGTGCAGAATATGCCGTACAGGCTGTTGAGAAGCGCGACTTTCGAGATTTCGTCGGGCAGCCAACCATTGGTGTTGATAGGCACTTTTGTCGCAAACGATACCACGTGGCCGTAGATAAATCCGGTCTTGCGTGTATTTTTATAAAATTCATCCAAGGGCAGACACTCGCTCCCGGAGGCGGCGTTTTGCTCAGTGAAGAACTTGTCAATCCAACCGTGTGCTGACGGGTTTATCATGGCGCAAAGCTACACAAATTCCAAAAAGAAACCCCAAGTTCCAATTTTGCGTCACATTGGAATTTGGGATTTGGATTTAAGCGGATTTTACTTTATGATTCCCGCACAAGCCTGCCGTCCGCCAGCGTTTCCCGTCGGCTGGGTAGTGAAATCGTCAGCTTTTTCATGGACTATCAAACCTTTATTCAAAATGTCTTTGGTTTGGTCACCGCAGCCGATGCACCACTCGTCAGTGCTCATATTGATTTTGGCATTGCCCGAAGCATCGGCTGTGAAGTTTCCGATATCGCCTTTGTGGTATTCGCCTTCGCCCCACTTGCCATGTTTTTTAAATGTCGGATTCCAGTGGCCGCCCGCAGAACTGCCATCGGCTGAAGAACAATCAGCTTTTTCGTGAATATGGATTGCGTGTACGCCCGGCGTCAGACCCGACAGTCTTACATCGAGCGTCACCCGGCCGTTATGCTCTTTGAATGTCGCAATGCCGCCAACGCTGCTGCCGCTTTTTGGCTCGAGCTTTACCATTACGCTATTTCTTGACTGGTCTGATTTATTGGTTTTACAGCCTGAGACAATCGCCAGAGCAGCGAATGCCGAAAGAAGTACTTTTTTCATGATCGGTGTATTGGTTAGCTTCAAATTTACTAAATGCCTGCCCGAACAATAGCGAAATAAAAGTTAAAACTGTCGTGGCGAGGGTTCGGAATACGGTTTCAATTCCCGTGTCAATCACGATGCGTTTGGAAATTGACGATTGGTTTGTTTCGAATATTAAAAAACGTCGCTTGGTTAAATAGGCTAACCATTTAATTTCCAAAACTATATGAGCGATACTTTGGCGAATTTCCAAAAAAAGCCAACCCGCTCACGTAGGCGATTCTTTTCATTTAGTAGGATTTGCTTTAATAAATATAAATCCTATAACATTAACAGCAAATTTTATAACGGTACGCCTAAGTGTTGTGGTAATTTTGAGAAACCAACCAATAAACAGACTGTTATGAGAAAGACCGAAATCTATCTGCGCAGCGCATTTTTCGCCTCGCTACTCTCAGTTTTCTGTGTATTATCATGCAAACAGAATAACAAAACGGACGATTCTGAAGAAGTTGCGACCGAGCAAAACGATCAGAAATTTGATAACAACGACAATAAAGAAGACGATTCTGAAATACTCGTGGACGCTGCAGAAACCAGCCTGCTTGAAATTGAAGTCGGAAAGCTCGCCCAAAGCAAAGGTACCAGTGCGCACGTCAAAGAAATGGGTAAAATGCTTGAAGCCGACCATTCAAAAGCCTTAAGCGACCTACAGGCGTTTGCCGGTAAAAAATCAGTCTCTATTCCGACGGTTATTACCCACGATGGCAAAGAACACTACGCCGATCTTAACGGTAAAGAGGCTGGAAAAGACTTTGATAGGAAATTTGCCGACATGATGGTCGATGGCCACCAGGACGCGATTGACAAAATGGAGGATGCTTCCAAAAACGCCAACGATGCCGATGTGCGAACCTGGGCGGCCGGAATGATTCCAACGCTGCAGATGCATCTTGACCATGCGAAAAAACTTCAAGACGAACTAAAATAAAATAATCAAACTAATTCTAACTTTAATCTAGGAAATCATGGGAAATTTATTGTATACCATTGCCGTTATCCTCATCATCATCTGGGCTATAGGCTTTTTTGCCTTCCCTAACGTAGGTAATCTGATCCACATCTTGTTGGTCATCGCTATTGTTTGTGTATTGCTTAGGGTAATCCAAGGGCGCAGGCCAATTGACTAAATGTATCTGTAAGGACTACTAATCTGACTTACTAAAATGCGAAAGCCGCCGATATTTCATCAGCGGCTTTTTTTAATAAAACTACCTAGGAATTATTAAAAACAGTAATGGTTTTCTTCGATCAATTTTTTGGCGATGACTTCACGAAGCTCAACCACATTGGGCATATTGGCGTATTTCGTAAAGCGGCGCAAGCCCATGAGCAGCACTCGTTGTTCGTCGCCGGCGGCAAATGAAATGATTCCTTCTTTGCCTTTTGCGCTCACCACATCGATGGCCTTATACAAATAAAGCTGGGCCATTGCGATCTGCGGAGCAACTTTTTCGGCGCCGCGTTTTTTTGCCATTTTTTCGGTGCGGAGTATTGCAGATTCGGCGAGATAGATTTCAATCATCATATCTGCCGCCGCCATCAACAGTTGTTGGTGCGATTCCAGATCCGGGCCGTATTTTTGTACGGCCGCGCCGGCAACCATCAGGAATGCTTTCTTGAGTTTGCCCACGAGCTCTTTTTCTTCCGAAAACAATTCCGAATAATCCGGCATATCAAAATCCGGAATTCCCATCAGTTCTTCGCCGACTTTCATCGCCGGGCCGAGCAGATCGACATGGCCTTTCATCGCTTTCTTGACAAGCATGCCAACGCAAAGCATTCTATTGATTTCATTCGTGCCTTCGTAATTTCTCGATATTCTCGCGTCACGCCACGCGCTTTCCATCGGCGTATCTTCAGAAAAGCCCATTCCACCGAGAATCTGGATGCCTTCGTCCGAGCAATTCTGGATGTCTTCAGATACGGCGACTTTTAAAATCGACGCTTCAATCGCGAATTCCTCGACGCCTTTCAGCTCGGCCTGTTGGTGTCCTTCGCCCGCGGCTTCGCGCGCCTTGATCCGGTCCTCAATTCCTTTGGACGCACGGTAAACGGCACTTTCGCCAGCATAAGCGCTCATCGCCATTTCGGCCAATTTTGAACGGATTGCGCCAAACGATGAAATCGGAACGTTGAATTGGTAGCGTTCGTTTGCATATTTCACTGCGCCCGAAGTCACACGGCGTTGTGCATCGAGGCAAGCGCCGGCCAATTTGATACGGCCTACGT
>JAEWLD010000261.1 GCA_023393485.1 Bacteroidota bacterium | reverse complement strand
CGTCTATATAGACAATTGGGCGACTTGGTGCGGACCGTGCCGGCAGGAAATACCGTTCCTTCAGAAAATCGAAGAAAAATATCACGGCAAGAACATCGAATTCGTCAGCATCTCAATTGACGAGATGAAAAACCACGATAGGTGGAAAAAGTTTGTCGATGAAAAAAAGCTCGGCGGCGTCCAGCTGATGGCCGACAAAGACTGGAGATCTGATTTCATCAGGGCGTATGACATCAATTCGATCCCGCGTTTTATTTTGATCGGGCCAGACGGAAACGTTATCGATACCAATGCGAAACGCCCTTCAGACCCTGAGTTGACGGCGCAACTTGACGAACTGTTGAAATAAAAAAACTAACAAATACATAGCTGTCTTCGGGCAGCTTTTTTTGGCTGCAATCAATTTTACTATATTGCTGTACTTAAAATATTTACAATGAAAAACGCGATTATCTGTTTGATGCTGTCAACATTCAGTTGTTTGGCACAGGACGCAGCAAAATTCTCGGGCAAAATAATTAATCCGAACAGCGATAAAATAACGCTCACCGCCGGCGATTTCAAAAAAGAAATTCCTGTGGCAAAAAACGGTACTTTCTCGGCTGCCTTTACTGCGCCCGAAGCCGTCTATCAGCTTTATGACGGCGCCGAATACACCAAAGTATACCTCAAAAACGGCTACGATCTGCACATGAAGCTAAACACCGCCGAGTTTGACGAAAGCATTGTCTTTACAGGAAAAGGCGCCGCGGAAAATAACGTCCTGGCTGCCGATGCGCTTGCGACCGAGAAATTCAGTGAACAAGTAACGGCAGAGAAAGATGATTCAAATCCGATGGCGATGGCAAAAATCTTTTCAAAATTCAACGCCGAACGAAATGCGAGAATGACCGCGCCCGGAATTGATCCCGGCCTGAAAAAAGCGTTTGACGCCAGAGTAGCAGCCGATGCCGAGATACAAAAAGAAAAGCGGAAAGCTGCCGAAACTGCCAGGGAAACCGCAATCGCAAAATATCAGGGCAATGCTGCGCCTGACTTCAAATATGAAAATCATAAAGGCGGCAAGACCAAACTATCCGATTTCAGCGGCAAATATGTTTACATTGATACTTGGGCGACCTGGTGCGGGCCGTGCCGTGCCGAAATTCCTTCGCTGCAGAAAATTGAAGCGCAATATCAGGGCAAGAACATCGAATTTGTCAGCATTTCAATCGACGAAATGAAAAATCACGACAAATGGAAAAAGTTCGTCGACGACAAAAAACTCGGCGGTGTGCAACTGATGGCAGACAAAGACTGGAAATCTGATTTTGTGATGGCGCTCGGCATCAGGTCAATCCCGCGATTTATCCTGATCGCGCCCGACGGGAAAGTAATCGATGCGGATGCAAAAAGGCCATCCGATCCGGCGTTGGTGGCGCAGTTGGATGAATTGCTGAAGTAGAGTCGAAAGACAAAAGTCGAAAGATAAAAGATCCAAAAACCTAAACCGACCCAAAGGTCCAAAACACAAAACCCGAAGTCTATAAAAACTTCGGGTTTTTGTTTTCGGTTAATTGGAATTTGAAATATTAATCTTCACTTTCGGTTGCCAACCGCGCTTCTCTTCTGTCGCGCCAATAATGTTTGGTTCGTTTCACCAGGAAGAACATTACCGGGACCATGACCAGCGTCAAAATCGTCGCATAGGTCAGACCGAAAATAATCGTCCAGGCCAATGGCCCCCAAAACATCACGTTATCGCCGCCAATGAAGATGTGCGGGTTGAAATCGGTGATCAGTGAGAAAAAGTCAAAGTTCAAACCAACCGCCAGCGGAATCAAACCGAGAACGGCAGTCAGCGCCGTCAGCAATACCGGACGCAAACGCGAGCGGCCAGACTCAACGATGACTTCCTTGATTTCGTCGAGCGAAAGGTCGTCGTGTTTTTTGACGCCTTTTTCGCGGACTTTTTCATCGAGCAATAGCACAAAGAAATCCATCAGTACAATACCGTTCTTCACGACAATACCGGCCAGCGAGATGATTCCCATCATCGTCATCAAAATGATAAAGTCCATGTTGGCAATCGTGTAGCCGTAGAAAACACCCGAGAAACTCAGCAATACCGTAAACAAAATGACGATGGTTTTCGACACCGAGTTAAACTGCAGCACGATGATGATCGTAATGCCGGCCATTGCCAAAAACAACGCATACAACAAGAAGCCCTGGTTCTTGGCCTGTTCTTCCTGCTCGCCTGAGAAACCATAAGTAATTCCCGACGGCATTTTGTAATTGGTCATTTCGGCTTGGATCTGCTGCGTGATTTCGGTTGGGTTATAACCGGTGAGCACGTTTGAATAAACCGTCATGATGCGCTTGTGGTTTTTGCGTTTCACCTGGTTGAAAACTTGATTTTTCTGGGTTTCCGAGATGGCGGAAATTGGAACTTGCGTAATCGCGCCGGTGTTTTGGTTGCGGAACGTCAATGATTGGTTGAACAAAACGCTTTCGTCCTTGCGCTGGTCTTCCTGCATCCGCATTACGATGTTGTAATCGTCATCGCCTTCTTTATAGGTTGAAATTTCCTGGCCATAGACCGAACGGCGCAGATTCATACCGACCTGACCGGTTGAAACGCCCGATGCTCCGGCATTGACGCGGTCAACTTTCACCTGCAATTCAGGACTTTCTTTATTGACGTCGGTCTGCAGTTTTTCAATTCCCGGAATATTTTTCGATTCGAGGAACGCGATGATTTTCTGCGACTCTTTGAGCATCTGGTCATAATCCTGACCGGTCAGCTGCAATGAGATCGGATAACCCGCCGGCGGCCCGGCCGCATCTTTTTCGACGGTCACTTTCGCGCCGGGAATTGCCTGGATTTTCGCCCGGATTTCCTCGAGAATGTCCGACGTATTCACGCCGCGGCGGAATTTGTACTCTCTGAAATTGACCGTTACTTTTCCTTTATATGGCGTTTCCGAAGTATTGCCAGGGTCGATGTTCGGGTTGCTCGCCCCGACGCCAACCTGTGAAACGATTGATTCTGCGAGCCAGTTGCGCGGCTTGCCGACAGAATCTTTCTCGACGTATTTCCCTAGAATGTTGATGATTTGGTTTTCGACAAATCGCGTGGCTTTGTCGGTTTTCGAAATGTCGGTTCCCTGCGGATATTCGATGTAGGCGATGACCTGGTTCGGGATGTTTTCAGGGAAGAACAATACTTTTCTCGGAAACACGCCGACCAATATGACAGACAGGAACAACATCGAAATGATACCGCCAAAGGCAAACCAAGCGCGTCGGCCGGTCAGGATTTTATTGAGGAAATTCATGTATTTCCGTTCCATGCGAGGGAAAAATCCGTGCTGGAAGTCCTGCGTCCATTTGTAAATGCGCACTTTGTAAAGCCACATAAATGCAAGGGCAATCACCGACAAATGCCCGATGGCGCGCATGCCTTTCGAGTCCCAAAGGTTTCCTAGCGTGACGAAAATCACGCCGATAACGATGAAAATAATGCTCCAGCGTTTCGCCGATTTCTTGGTCACGTTCCGGTCTTCAATGTCCATCGACCCGCCGGTCATGGCCGCGTTGATGATCATTGCCACAAAAAGCGATGCCGTCAAAGTTGCCGTCAAAGTAATCGGGAAATATTTCATGAATTTGCCCATTGTTCCGGGCCAGAGCGCGAACGGAAGGAACGCCATCAAAGTAGTTGCGGTCGATGAAATTACCGGCCAGGCAATCTCGCCGATACCGAGCTTTGACGCCGAATGCCGATCCAACCCTTTTTTCATGTTCGCAAAAACGTTGTCGACGACCACGATGCCGTCGTCCACAAGCATGCCCAAGCCCATTACGAGCCCGAACAAAACCATTGTGTTGAGCGTCATGCCGAACATCGAAAGTACGCTGAACGCCATTAGCATTGACAGCGGAATCGCAGCGCCGACGAACAATGAATTTCGCAATCCCATCGTAAACATCAAGACGATCATCACCAGGATAATACCGAAAATGATGTGGTTTGAGAGTTCGTCAACCTGATGCTCGACCTTTGACGATTCGTCATTGGTGTAAGTCATTTTAAGGTCTTTCGGCAGATAGTTCGCTTTTGCTTTTTCGAGCCTTTCCTTGATCTGTTCGATGGCCGAAATCATGTTCATGCCCGAGCGTTTCTTGACGTTGAGCATCACGACTTCGTGGCCTGATTCGCGCGCAAACGTCGTACGTTCTTTTTCCTTGAAGCTGACAGTCGCGATGTCTTTGAGATAAACGTTTCCGTTGTGCGATTTGACGATGATGTTCTCCAATTCAACCGGCTGCTGGATTTCGCCAATCACGCGGATATTGTTTCGCGAACCCGATGAAATCAAATTGCCGCCTGAAATCGTGACGTTTTCGGCGCGGACCGCATTCTGGATATCGTCAAAAGAAACCTGTGCCGCAGACATTTTGAAGATATCGACCGCGATTTCGACTTCTTTGTCGTCAACCCCGAGAATGTCTACCTGTTTGACTTCGGGGATTTCCTCGAGGTCGTCTTCAATGTCTTCGCCGTATTTCTTGAGTTGTTGCGCGGTGTAATTGCCTTCGAGGTTGATGTTCAGGATCGGCACTTCTTCAGAAATATTCAGGTCAAAAACGCTCGGTTCAACCTTTGAGCCGTTGTCGAGGTTTGGCCAGTCGGTATCTGCCTTGACCAAATCTACTTTGTCTTTTACCCGGATTTTCGCCTGGTCGATCGTGATTTTATCGGCAAATTCGACGATGATCATCCCGAAATCCTGATATGAATTCGAAGTGATTTTATCGACTCCCGAAATGTTCTTGATTTCCTTTTCAAGCGGTTTCACAACGAGTTTCTCAACGTCTTCGGCCGAGTTGCCGGGGAAAACCGATGTGATGTAAATCTTGTTTTCGATGACCTCGGGGAAACTTTCGCGCGGCATCGTCAGGTAGGCGATGATTCCCGTGATGACAATCAGCGCCGTCAGTATATATACCGTGACGCGATTGTCAACGGCCCAGCTCGATATGCTGAATTCTTTTTGTGGATGTGTACTCATTTAGTTGATAGTTACTAGTTGATAGTTGATAGTTATCCTATCTGTGGGCGATGTAAGTCGTTTTCAAATCTTCAAATCTTCAAATTTTCACCCGAGGCGCAGCCGAACTGAATGGAGCGCAGCGGAATTAAATTTTCAAATTGATCTAAAAATTGACTTTCATTCCGTCTGACACTGTATTCGCGCCTTCGGTCACCACGATTTCGCCGCCGTGCAATCCGCTCGTGATTTCGGTCATGTTGTTCGATGTCTGGCCGGTTTTGACCGCCATTTTCTTTGCAACGCCTGATTTTTCGGTCGCATCTTCAACGGTGTAGACGTATTTGTCGCCGCTTGCGTCCTGTAAAATCACGTTTGACGGAACAACGGTCGCGTTGTTGTTGGTATAATCGACGATTTTCAGTTTGGCGACTTGGTTCGGGCGAAGCAGCTTATCATCATTCGGGACATTGATCTCAATGCCGAAGCTGCGGTTGTTCGGGTTGATGTTGCTCGCCACCTGACGGACTTTGCCCTGATAGGTTTTGCCCAACGACGGCAATTCAACCTCGACCGGAGTTCCAACTGCGACCTTGCCGACATAAGCTTCCGGAACCTGCGCCGATACAAACATGTTTGAAAGGTTCACGACGCGCATCACGCCTTGGCCGGGCGCAACGACTTCGCCGCGATCGATCATGATTTCATCGACCGTACCCGAAATCGGAGCGGTCAAAACCGTTCTTGCCACTTGCGCGCGCATTTGTGAAACCTGTTTCTGCATCGCGATCCAATTGGTCTGCGCCTGCAAAAACTGGATTTCCGAACCGATTTTCTGATCCCAAAGACGCTTTTGCCTTTCGTAAGTGGTTTTGGCAAGTGCGGCCTGGGTTTGGAGTTGCGCGAGTTGCTGGCTGAGTCCGCCGTCATCGATACGGCCCAATGTCTGGCCTTTTGTGACTTTTTGGCCGGCAACGACGTTCAGCGCGAGCAGCGTTCCCGAGAACTGCGGATAAATGATCAGGTTTTCTTTAGTGTCAACATTGCCCTGAATGTCGAGATAGTGGTTGAAAACCGTGTCTTTAACCGTCGTGACGGACACGAGCGCTTCAGGCTTGGCTTCGGGCTTTGGCGCTTCGGCCGGCTTTTCTTCTTTGCCGCCACACGAAATGGCCAGGGCAGCTATTGCAGATAAAAATAATTTCTTCATAAACGATGACTGATTTGGATGGTTTTGCGTTTTATTTTTCATTGGTGATTTTTTCTAAGGCCGCGCGTTTGGTGATCACATTGACCATTGATTGCAGATAGTCCTGTTGCGCGGTGTAAAGCTGGCGTTGGGCTTCGGCGAAATCGAAGCTCGATGAAAGCCCTTCGGTAAATTTGATGTTTTGTTTTTTCTCGATGCGTTCGGCGAGTGCGAGATTGTTTTTCTTGGTAGCGTATTCCTCAAGGGCAAAATCGTATTCGCTTTTGGCTTGGGAATAAGCGAGTTTTAGCCGTTGCTCGGTTTCGGTCAATTGCGTCTTGGCTTGTTCCCAGGCGATTTTTGCCTGCGCCGAACGCGCGTTCCGCATGCCGCTTGAGAAAATTGGGATGTTCAGGCTCACGCCGATGCTTTGGTAATTGTAATACTTCTGGTCGCCGTTCAGGAATTTGAAGTGCTCGTTGAACGCATTATAACCGAAGTTGTAGTTTGCGGATAACGACGGCAGGTATTTCGCTTTTTCGAGTTTCCATTCCAGATTGCGTTGCTGTACGAAATTCTTCCCGATCAGATAATCGATATTGCTTTCAACGTTGAACGAATCGCGCAAAAATGCCGATGCCATATTGCCTTGGACGAGTTCTTCGAGTTTATCGGTCAGTACGAGTTCGTTGTCCATATCGATGCCGAGTGCGAGTTTGAGCATGTCGAGCGAAATCAGTTTGAGCCTTTTCGCATTGTTGAGGTTGCTCAAAATCGAGGCTTGCGTAATTTCAAGCTGTTCGACGTTTTCCTCTTCAATCAAGCCGTTTTTATAGGTTTCCCGGGTATCGATCAGCGTTTTGTCAAGCGTCGCCATATTGCGTTGCAGGATTGCCGTGCTTTCTTCGGCCAGCAAG
>JAEWLD010000046.1 GCA_023393485.1 Bacteroidota bacterium | reverse complement strand
GTAGTTGGTAGTGCTAGATAAGCACACCAGCCGCTTGAATTTCCATAGTATTATTATGCCGGAAAATTTTACCTTTGGTTCTTCTAACCACTAGCAACTAGAAACTAACAACTACATGAAAACCATCGCCGTCATTCCCGCGCGTTACGCTTCAACTAGATTTCCAGCCAAACTGATGCAGGATTTGGGCGGGAAAACCGTTATTCTGCGCACTTACGAAACCGCAGTCGGCACTGATCTTTTTGACGACGTTTTTGTCGTGACCGATTCAGAGGCCATCTTCAACGAAATCTCATCGCACGGCGGAAAAGCCATCATGAGCATCGCCGAGCACGAATCGGGAAGTGACCGGATTGCCGAAGCCGTAACGGGCATCGACGCTGATATCGTAGTAAACGTACAAGGCGACGAGCCGTTTATGCAGCGCGAACCGCTTGCGCAATTGCTGTCTGTTTTTAAAGATGACATCGGTAAGAAAATCGATCTCGCGTCACTGATGCGCGAAATAAAATCGCCGGATGACATCAATAACCCGAACAATGTCAAAGTCGTCGTCGATCAATCTGGTTTTGCATTGTATTTTTCGCGTTCGGCGATTCCGTTTTTGCGTGAATCAAATGCGGGCGTGCGTTATTTCCAACACATCGGCGTATATGCTTTCCGCAAACAGGCTATCATGGATTTTGCAAAATTGCCCGTAGGCGTGCTTGAATCGTCAGAAAAGCTTGAACAGCTGCGTTATCTGGAATACGGAAGGAGAATAAAGATGGTCGAAACCCCGCATGTCAGTATCGGGATCGATACGCCTGAGGATTTGGAGAAAGCGAGAACAATGTTATAGAAAGTCTTACAGCTATTCTTTCCGAAACAGCTCATAATACGCCTCCGTATTATCCAAATATGCGCCGTCAAAACCTGCGTCCAGAATTTTTTTCATGTAAGAATCGTCGTTGCCGAAAATGATTTTTTGCCATGCCGGATCCCAATATTCAACATACACTTCATTTTCATAGCCTTCGTAGGGCTTTTTCAAAAACGACGGCGAGCCTAATTTCCAGTTCGGGCGCCAATAATACCGCCAGTTTTCGGCCGCGCCAATATTGATGTAACAGATTACAAGCCTTTTTGAACCGTTTGATTTTCTTTTGAGTCTTGTTACATCTTCAGGCGTCAACGGATTGTATTTGTCAAAGAACAAATCAACGGTCACCATATCATAATCTGTTTTTGACAAGGCTTCAACGTAGGCTTCTTTGGTTTCGTACTGCTCGGGATTGATCAGGTAAAGGTAGTTCTTGATTTCACCGAGTTTATCGATATTGTCGAAATTCTTGTTTGGGATGAAATCGGGAATCAAATTGTAGTAATAGTTGCTCGCCGTCCGGATGAACGGCACAAAACCTTCGTCTTTATTGCGCTTTTTGGCATCCGAAACGTCTTTGTCGCTTTTGACGAAATCTGAGTTCATCACCGTAATTCCCTTGAGTTTGCGCAGGCTCTCAAGACGGAGTGAATCAATGTTGAGCGTTTCGTAATAAAACAGTTCCTCAACCGCAAGCCCGTCAATGGCATCGATGTATTTCTGGTTGATGTCATTGCTGTAATCGGCTTTTTTGAAGGCGAGCTCGACCCCGTTTTGCGGAATGATCAAAAACCCGGGCCTTGCCTTTTTGGCGTAATCGGAAATCGAAATGACAAGTTTCTGCATTTTATCCGCGGCGTTTGCGTTGATGTCCTTTGGCTTTTGCTGGGCTTTCTGCGGCTCTTTTTCATGCGGTCTGCAGTGGCAAACGGCAAGGCAAAGCAAAAAAAATAGCGGCAATGCGGCGAATATCTTCATAGTTCTGGTAAAAACAGGTATGGTCACTGAAACGGGTTTTGAGTTTTTAAAAATACTGAATTTTTGTTAGTTTCGGCTATTGAAAGCCAGGCAATTGCCCAGATGACCATTTGTCTATAGACGGTTTTATGCCCGCGCGAAACAAAAAAGCCCGTCCACAGATGCGAACGGGCTTTTTCATTTTTTTTTACTATTGTCTTAACGTGGCGCCGAGTTCGCCCTCGAATTGCTGTGTCAGCTTGCGCATGATTTTGTCGATCTGGTCTTCGGTCAAGGTTTTTGAATTGTCCTGGATCGTAAAGCTGACGGCATATGATTTTTTTCCGTCAGGCAGGTTTTTCCCTGCATATACATCGAACAGATTGACGTCCTTGAGCAACGATTTTTCGGCCTGGCGCGCAACCTTGTAAATTGAATCGAATGTCACGTTTTCATCGACCAGAAGCGCAAGGTCGCGGCGCACTTCAGGATATTTAGGAATGTCGGTGAATTTCAGTTTATTGGTGACCAATTTAAGGATCGCATTCCAATTGAAATCGGCAAACAGCACTTCCTGTTTGATATCGAAATGCTTGAGGATGCTTTTTTTGACCGTACCTATTTCGACCAAAACGTCATTGCCCGACACAATCGCGATTCCTTCGGCAAATACGTCCGAAGCTGCAGGCTGGTTCTGTATTTTATCGATGCCAAGTCTTGAAAATATCGCCAGAACATAGCCTTTAAAGAAAAAGAAATCCGATGCCTGGCCTGGCCGGTTCCAGTTTTCGGGCACGCGATTTCCGGTCACGGTCAATGACAAATGCTTGTTTTCCTGGTAACTGCCGGCAACTTTATGGTAAGTCTTGCCGAATTCAAAAAATTTCAGGTCAAGGTTTTTACGGTTGACGTTATACGACACAGCCTCGAGTGCCGAAAACAACATTGACTGGCGCATGACCGCCAAATCATTGCTCAGCGGATTGAGCATCGTGACATTGTGGTCTTCCTTAAGCGTGTTTGAAAGCGCAATATAACTGCCTGTTGTCAGCGAATTGGCCATCATTTCATGGAAACCGAGCGAAGTCAGTTGGGCGCCGATGATGTTCTGCAGCTTATAATCTTCGGTGCGCGCCGAATACGAAACCGTCGCGTTGAATTTCTTGGTGAAATTGATGTTGTTGTAACCGTAAACCCGCAAGATTTCTTCGATCACATCGATTTCGCGGTTGACATCGACGCGGTACGACGGCACGACGAGTCCGAGCCCTGCATCCGAAATACTGTTGACCTTGATGTCAAGCGATGCCAGGATTTTCTTGATGGTTTCCTTCGGCAATTCCTGTCCGATCAATTTCGCCGCTTTACTGAAATTGAGCAATACCGGGAAATCTTCGATCTTTTTCGGATAGATATCGACCAAGTCGGACGTGATTTCACCGCCGGCGACTTCCTGGATCAGCAATGAGGCGCGTTTGAGCGCATAATCGGTAATGTTGGGATCGATGCCGCGCTCAAAGCGGAACGACGCATCGGTGCTCAGTCCGTGGCGTTTTGCGGTTTTGCGGATCGATACAGGGTTGAAATAAGCACTTTCAAGGAAAATGTCTTTGGTCACATCGGCCACGCCAGAATTTTTGCCGCCGAAAACGCCCGCCATGCAAAGCGGCCCTTTTTCATCACAAATCATCAAATCTTCATTGTGCAGCGTGCGCTGAACGTCGTCGAGCGTCGTGAATTTCGTTCCTGCCTCGAGGGTTTTGACGATGATTTTTCCGCTGATTTTGGCCGCATCAAACGCGTGGAGCGGCTGTCCGAGTTCGTGCAATACATAATTCGTGACATCGACGATGTTGTTCTTTGGCGTAAGCCCGATCGCTTTCAAACGATTCTGCAGCCATTCGGGCGACGGCTTGACTTGTACGCCCGAAATGGTCAGTCCGCAATAACGCGGGGCAAGTTTCGAATCCTTGACGTCGACATCTATTTTGAGTGTACGCTTTTCGATCTTGAATTTGGTCACCGATGGCGTGATCAGTTCGCAATGGACATTTCGCTGCAAAAGACCTGCGCGCAAGTCACGGGCAACGCCCATATGGCTCATCGCATCGGCGCGGTTTGGCGTAAGCCCGATTTCGAAAATTTCGTCGTCCTCGATGTTGAAAACTTTTGCCGCAGGCGTTCCCGGTTTAAGATTCGCATCGAGAACCATGATGCCGTCATGGCTGGTGCCAAGCCCGAGTTCGTCTTCGGCGCAAATCATGCCGTGGCTTTCCACATCGCGGATTTTGCCTTTGCCAATCTTAAATGCGTTGCCGTCTTTATCATAAAGCGTCGTGCCGATTGTCGCGACCGGAACCTTTTGCCCGGCGGCCACATTTGCCGCGCCGCAGACAATTTGTACAGGATTGCCCTCGCCAAGATTGACCGTAGTCACTTTTAAGCGGTCGGCGTTGGGGTGTTTTTCGCACGTCAGCACATGGCCGACAACAACGCCTTCAAGCCCGCCTTTGACGGATTGGAATTTTTCGACAACCTCGACTTCGAGCCCGAGGTCGGTTAAAAGAGCAGCGGTATCGGCTGAGTTCCAATCGATCTTGATGAACTGTTTCAGCCAATTGTATGATATTTTCATTCAGGTATTTTATTGTGACAAAGCCCGCAAATGTAGGTATTGCGACGCTGATTTAAAAGCAAAAGTTATAACAATTCTTCAACAGGGTATAAGCTGAGTCGTGTCACTGAATGTTTGTTGTCAGATTGAAGATTTGAAATTTTTTCGTCGTTTCTCGTTTGACGTTCGACGTTCGACGTTTGACGTTTTACTTCGCTGCGCTCCGTACAGTTCGGCTGCGCCTCGGGTGACGTTTGACGTTCGACGTTCCTCATCACACCTAACTATTCAAAAGAAAGATTTCCCGCCAAAGCCTTCAACGTAATTTCAGACAATTTCGCCTCGAATTGTGCAATTGAATAACGTGTTTTTGCATTGAGGTAATTCAATTGCGCCGTGCGGTACTCAAGGGTGTTGATTGTTCCGATGCGGTATTTGTCAAGTGTGATATCAAGATTTTGGCGGGCAATTTCCGCATTTTTCCGCTCAATATCAATCAACTGTATGTTAGTGAGATAGGTTTGGTAAGCGGAAGTAAGCTGTGAATCCAAAGCCTGCTTTTGCCGTTCAATCGTAACGTCGGAATTCTCAATCTGGAGTTTTGCAATCCGTTCATTTCGTTTCTGCAGGAACCCGTTGAAAATATTTATCGAGGCCGAAAAGCCGTAATTGAGTCCTTTAGCATAAGATTCGGACGTAAAACCGAGGCTCGATTTTGACTCGCTCCAATTATAACCAGTACTGACGCCGACGGTCGGGTAACGGTTCGCGCGGACTTGTTTCAAATTCAATTCAGCGATGCGCTTGTTGATGAGCTGCGCGAGCAACTCGGGGTTTTGCTTTTCGGCCAATGCAGCGAGATCGGGCAGGAGCAAACCCGTATCAACTGCAACTGCGTCAACCACGGTGAAGTCTGTCCTGACATCGCGCGCCATGATTTCGTTGAGCTTGATTTTGGTATTGGCGTACAATTCCTGCTGTTTTAAAAGACTGACCTGGTCGGTATTGAGGTCAACCTGCGCATTAAGCACTTCAAGTTTCGCCGCCTTGCCGATGGTATAGCGATTATTCGACAAATCGACGCGCTGGTTTGAAATGGCGATGGTAGAGTCAAGCGCCATCAATTGCTGTTTTTGCTGCACCAAATCGTAATAAGTGGTCAGCACTTCGGCGGTTTTGTTCAGTATGGTCAGTTTGAGCTCGGTGTCGCCCAATTTTTCGAGCGCCTTAAGCTGGTCATACCGCGCGAACATCCTAAAACCGTCAAAAATGGTCCAACCCAAATTGGCGCCGTAAGTCAGGTTTTGGTTGCGGCCGCCTGCAACTGAATTGCGCGTGCCGTCGCTGCGGGTTTGCGAAATGTCCTGAATACTGTGATTGTCCGCCACGGTCGCATCGATTCTCGGCAGCATTCCGGCATTGGCAAGGCTCACGTTTTGCGAGTCAATTTTCAAATCGTTCGACGCAATCCGGATTTCATAATTGTTTTCAAGCGCGATCTCGATGGCCTCTTGCGCGGTCAATAGCTCTTGGGCCGACAGCTGCCAGCACGAAATGAGCCCAAATGCGATCAGCAATTTACGATTCATGTTTGATGGCTTTATGTTCGATGGCTTGGCGTTCGTATTCTTCGGGGTGGTCAAGTTCAGGCCTGTGTTTTTTCCCGCGCGACCACATCATGTAGATGGCCGGAATTACGAAAAGCGTCAAAATCAGCGAGAAAATCGTTCCGCCCACAATGACAACGCCCATACCGATACGGCTGGTTGAGGCCGCGCCCAAAGAAAGCGCAATCGGCAACGCGCCAAGGGCAATCGCAAGTGATGTCATTAAAATCGGGCGCAAACGCGATTCGGCCGCTTCCATGATCGCATCGTATTTTGATTTGCCCTGTTCGCGCAACTGGTTGGCGAATTCAACGATCAGGATACCGTTTTTGGTCACCAACCCGATCAACATAATTGTTCCGATCTGGCTGAAAATATTCCAGGTCTGGTCAAAAAGCCAAAGCGAAAACAATGCGCCGGCTACCGCCATAGGAACGGTCAAAATGATAATCAGCGGGTCGATGAAACTTTCAAACTGCGCCGCCAAAATCAGGAAAATCAACAATAGGGCAAGGCCGAAAGCGAAAGTCGTATTTGACGAGCTTTCAACAAAATCGCGTGATTCGCCGCCCAAGTCGGTCGTGAAATTATCATCGAGCACTTTTTCCCTGATGCGTTCCATTGCCTCAATGCCGTCGCCGATGCTGTTTCCAGGCGACAAACCTGCCGAGACCGTAGCCGACATGAAACGATTGTTGTGAAATAATTGCGGCGGGCTGCTTTGTTCTTCCACAGAAACGACGTTGTCAAGCTGGATTAGTTTGCCATCTGCGCTTTTGACGAACATTGAGGTCAGGTCAATCGGCGCATCGCGGTCTTTTTTATCAAACTGGCCCATAACCTGATACTGTTTGCCGTTCATCATATAATAGCCGAAACGCTGTCCGCTCAATGACAATTGCAGCGTCTGCGCGACATCGATGACAGATACGCCGAGGCTTTGCGCTTTTTCGCGGTCAATGGTTACGTTGATTTCGGGCTTGTTGAACTTGAGGTTGATGTCTGAGGTCGAAAAAGTATCGTCCTTGGCGACTTCGTCCATAAACTGCGGGATTTTCTCGCGTAATTTTTCGAAGTTCGGCGCCTGGATGATGTATTGGATCGGCAGACCGCCGCGACGGTTGACCGCGATTGTCGGCTGTTCTGAAACGTTGACTTTTGCCTCGGGATATTGTTTGGTCCATTTGGTCAGCTTTTCTGCGAGTTCTTTCTGCGAGCTTTCCCGTTCGTCAGGCTGGACCAAAGCCAGTCGCACACGACCTGTATTTGGCGCGCCGGACGCGAAACCCGGGGCAGTGATGAACAACCCGACTCTTTTTTCAGGCATTGAATCGGTCACCAGATCATTGATTTCCATCATGAAACGGTCGGTGTATTCGTATGACGAGCCTTCGGGAGCCGTCACGTTCATTGAAATCATGCTTCGGTCATCGTAAGGCGCGGTTTCCTTTTTCAAAGAGCTGAAAAACAACACGATCAGGCCGATGCAAATGATCATTATCGGGAAACTGAGCCATTTGCGCCCCATGAATTTTTTCAGTGAATTCGCGTACCCTTCATTCATTTTGACGAAATAAGGCTCGGTCATGTCATAGAATCTGGAATGCTTTTGTTTGCCGCTGCTTTTGATCAGGTAGGCGTTCAACATTGGCGTCAAAGTCAATGATACGAAGGCCGAAACCAATACCGCAGCCCCGATCACAACGCCGAATTCGCGGAACAACCGGCCGACGAATCCTTCGAGGAAAATCACCGGGAGAAACACCGCGGCGAGCGTGATCGAAATCGAGATCACCGCAAAGAAAATCTCGTTTGAGCCTTTGATTGCGGCCTCAATCGGTGACATGCCTTCCTCGATTTTCTTGAAGATGTTCTCAGTTACGACGATGCCGTCGTCAACCACAAGCCCGGTCGCGAGTACGATTGCGAGCAATGTCAGTACGTTTATCGAAAATCCCATCAGCCACATGATGAAAAAAGTCGCAATCAATGAAACCGGAATATCGATCAGCGGACGGAATGCAATTGCCCAATTCCTGAAAAACAGGTAAATGATCAGAATCACGAGCGCAATTGAAATCCCGAGGGTTTCGGCAACTTCGGTAATCGCCTTTTTGACGAACATCGTATCGTCGAGCGCGATGTTGAGCTTGATGTCTTTCGGCAGGTCTTTTTGGAACTGGTCGTATTGCTTGTAAAACGCATCGGCGATGTCGAGATAATTCGTTCCAGGCTGCGGAATGATGCCAAGCCCGACCATTGTCTGCCCCGATTCGCTGAGCCGCGTTTCGAGATTTTCGGCCTCAAGCGACGCTTTGCCGACATCGCTGAGCAAAACGGTTTTATCGCCTACAGATTTGATGATGATGTTGTTGAATTGTTCTTCGGTCGAAAGGTTTCCCAGCGTTTTTACGATCAGTTCGGTATTTGCGCCGGTGAGTTTTCCCGATGGCAACTCGACGTTCTGGGCTTCGAGTGCGCTGCGGACATCGGCAACCGTTGCGCCATATGAAGCCAGCCGGACCGGATCGATCCAAAGCCGCATCGCGTATTTGCGCTGTCCCCAAATCTGGACGCTTGAAACGCCCGGAATGGTTTGGAGCCGTTCGGCGATTACATTTTCGGCATAATCGGAAAGTTCAAGGACGTTCTTGGTTTCGCTTTGAACCGTCATCGCAATGATGGCCTGCGAATCGGCGTCGGCTTTTGAAACCACCGGCGGCGCATCGATATCCTTGGGCAAACTGCGCAAAGCCTGTGAAACCTTGTCACGGACGTCGTTGGCGGCTTCCTCGAGGTTTTTATTTAGGTTGAACTCGATCGTGATGTTGCTCGAACCCTGCGCACTTGTCGAGGAAATGTTTCGGACGCCGTCTATCGAGTTGATCGCCTTTTCAAGCGGTTCGGTGATTTGTGATTCGATGATGTCGGCATTCGCACCGGCGTAGTTCGTCCTTACCGAGACCTGCGCCGGATCGATCGACGGGAATTCGCGGACGCCCAAAAAAGTATACCCGATAAAGCCGAAGAGAATCAGCATCAGGTTGAGGACGATCGTCAATACCGGACGTTTTATGCTTAGGGTTGAAAGACTCATGCTATTTGAATTATGAATTAGGAATTAAGAATTTTGAATTTTGGAGTGCTTCTAATTCAGAATTTATAATTCTCAATTTATAATATTTATTTTAACCGGCGCGCCGTCTTTCAAAGACATCACACCCGTTGTCAAAACGGTATCGCCGGGTTTCAATCCCGAAGTGATCAAAATGCTTTTGTCAGTCCTGGCGCCGGTTTCAACGATAATTTCTTTGGCTTTGCCGTGTTCGGCGACAAATATTTTTTTGCCGTTCTGGATTGGGATCAGTGCCTCTGTCGGGACAAAAAGCGCATCGGTCACTTTGTCGAGCGGCAAGAGCACGTTGGCGAATGTTCCGGGCAGCAATTTTCCGTCGCGGTTATCGGCCAGCGCGCGCACGGGCAAAGTCCTTGTATCTACGTCGACTTCTGGCTCAAGGGCATAAATCTTCGCGTTGTGCCTGTC
>JAEWLD010000038.1 GCA_023393485.1 Bacteroidota bacterium | reverse complement strand
CATTGCAGCCTGGAGATGGAAACGCCGGAGTTCGCGCACAAGAACGAACGACACAATTACAAAAATTACAACCTGAATTGAGAACCAAAAAAGGTCAACCTATTTCAGGACAAGACAAGACAATCTTCTATAATTTGGGCATTTACAATCGTAGCGCTTATGAGTTGCGAACGGAAAATATCGGATAAAGAAGTAGAAGAAAAAATATTTCATGACGCATTTACCGAAATTGTTAATTCAACTTTCATTGATAAACGAATATATACTCGAATTCCTAATAAAGATCAAATCAATGATCCGAATTTCATTGCTGAAATCAAAGCTATTGAGCGTGACATATTTGATATAGTTATTGTTATAGGCGAAAGATTCAGCGATATAAAAGATATAAAATCAAAACGGTTTATATTTAAGGACATTAACGAACTTCCAAAATCTGAAAGCTTTAAAAACTGGGAAAGAAAATATAAAAAATTCGGAGGCGCAATGTCATTTTCAAAGATTACGCTTGGCAAAACTAAAGAAAGTGGAAGTTTAGATGTTTCTTACTATTGTGGCGAAAAATGTGGCCTCGGCACTAAAGTTCATTTGAAAAAAATAAATGGTAAATGGAAAGTAATAAAAACTGAAGGAACATGGATTTCATAGGAATACTGCTGGTAACAGCAGTCCGGCGCAATGGCTTTATTTGCCTAACCTTTAGTTAGTTCTCACGAAAAACATTTATCTTGCCGATACAACGCAGTTCGCTTGCCCGGCTTCTTCCGATGCTTGCAAACCGTTAGCGGTGATGTGAATTGGCATTTGAACTAACAAGAAAAAAACCTACCTTTGGGATTATGAAAACATTTGAAATTGACATATTAAACCCGAAAGCTGCAAAACTTTTAAAAGATTTGGCTGACTTGGAACTTATCAGTCTTAAAGAAACGAACAAAAAGGATTTTGTTGGCTTCCTTTCAAAGATGAGAGCTAAAGCTGAGAAAATTGGAAATGTTCCGACTCCAGAAGAAATTCAGAAAGAAGTTGAAATAGTCAGAGCGGAACGGTATGGCAATAAAAAAGCTTAAAGTCGTTGTTGATACAAATCTTTGGATTAGTTTCCTTATTTCATGCAAATTTGAAAAAATAGATTCACTATTTGAATCGAAAGATTTAGCATTAATATTTAGCGAGGAACTTTTAGAAGAATTTATTGAAGTGGCTAAACGTCCAAAATTTCGGAAATATTTCAGCATTACCGATCTTATTAACCTTCTGAATCAAATTCATTCAATTGCTGAATTTGTCGAAGTAAAAAGCTCAATAAATATATGTCGTGATCGACCGTTACACTTCTCATAAATGACAACGTAACCCAACCGGGAGATTCCAAAGCACGTTTCTCACCTACGACATTTCAAATAATTCATCGGTATTTGCGCAGCCGCCGGTAAAAAGTTTCTATTCAGGAGCTATATTTTTTGAAAGATTTCAAAAATTTTTAAATTTTTACCTAAAAAGCGATAATAAACACTATCTTTGCGCTTTAATATTTTATTTTTATGAACGAAGGAACAATTAAATTTTTCAACGAAGCAAAAGGCTTCGGATTCATCACACCAGCCGGTGGTGGACAAGATGTGTTTGTACACGTTAGCGGGTTGAATGGCCCGGTTCGTGAGAACGACAAAGTGACTTATGCCGTTGAAAACGGTCAGAAAGGTCCAAGCGCAGTTAATGTAAACGTTATCTAAGATATATTTTTACCTGTATTGTTTTAGAAAGTCAACTTCGGTTGGCTTTTTTTTTATTGCGTTGACCGAAGTCGCAAAAATGTCTTTTATTTGTCTCGCGGTTCTTCCGCATTATTAGGTTGACTAACCCAATTCAAGATTTTCAGCTAAGTCGGGCTTAAAACACCAGTTAAAATGTTTCGGCACAAAGGCAAGACACGAACCCTTAAGCACAATTTACGGATTGCGTCGCTGCTATCGCTGGTCGCGGGAATTGTCAATGTCACCGGATTTTTGGCCGTCGGGCGTTTAACGACTAACGTCACCGGGCATTTCGCCTACCTGATCGACGAAGTGTTCAGGCTTCAAATCTTAAAGGGAATCATATATTTCCTTTACATTTTCTTCTTTTTCCTGGGTTCGTTCACTTCGAATTTTCTTATCGAATGGACGTCGAGAAAGCGCAAAACATCAAGTTTTACAATTCCGGTCATCATCGAAAGCGCGATCCTTTTGGCGGTGGCTTTGATGGGTAATTTTCTGATTGCCAAAAGCCCAGATTTGCTCGCTTTCTTTTTGCTGTTTGCCATGGGATTGCAGAACTCACTGGTCACCACAATTTCCAACGCGACGGTAAGGACGACCCATTTGACCGGACTGTTTACCGATCTGGGAATCGAGCTCTCGCAGCTTTTTTTCTACAGAGAGAAAGAACAGCGTCAAAAACTCAAAGCATCAGTAAAATTGCGGCTGACGATCATCAATTTCTTTTTCATCGGCGGAATAATTGGCGGGATTTTCTATTCGGGCATCAACTTAAATGTCCTGGCAATAGCAGCCGCAATTTTGATGACAGCTGTTTTTTACGACACCTTAAAACTCAAGGCAATTGTTTTCAAACGCAAAAAAAGAATGCCCACGGACGGCAGGTAACGCGTTGCCATTTTTGACCAAAAAATGTAAATTCGCGCAAAATAATCCAATTATGATCGACGATATCGCGATTAGATACAATCAAAAACAAGCGAGGCTCGGATTGGTTTTCGGGATATTTTTCCTTGTGTTGGGCATCCTGTCAATCGCGCTTCGCAGCCACAACCTGCTTTTCCCATTCGGGATGGGCATCGTTTATGTCGTAATGTATTTCTACAAGAAGCGCGTTTTGTATGTCTATACGAAAGACGGCTATCTAAAAAAAGATTTTGGAAAGAAAATCCCGATCGATGACATATTTGCCGGCGACTATATCTTCAAATCAAAGCACGCCACGATTACGGTCGACAAAAACGTCGTCGATAAAAGCTCGGTCGAGCAAATGGAAAACTTCATCAACGCGATCAGGGCAAAAAGCAGCCGATAGCAGGTTTCCGAAGCAATTTTTCGTTAACTTTACAAGCATTGATTTTTGTTTAACCAATTCAAAACGAGATGTTTATAGTTCGAGAAATCTTCCATCTGCAATTCGGCCGATACAAAGAAGCCAAAGCATTGACCGACGAAGCCATCCGTGACGGAATCCTGAAACTCTCTGCCGGCGCGCGGATTCTTACCGATTTCACCGGTAAAGGCTACCGATTGATTTTAGAATCTTCCTGCGCGACTTTGGCGGATTTTGAAACCGATCTGGCCAAAGAGCTCAATGCCGAACTCTGGAAAGTTTGGTATGAAAAATTCAAGCCGCTGGTCCAATCATCCGAGCGCGAGATATTGAAAGAGATTGCAACGGTCAATTGAGCCGTTTCCGGCGTTTGCCACAATTTATTTGTCCGTCAAATGCGGGCGCAGGCTTCTATTGAAAATCGCCGGCCCGATCATATTTAAAAGGTCGCCGAAAAAACCTATCTTCACGAAGTAATACCGAAAAAACCGGAAATCTTTCCCATGACGATCGATCAGCAAATCAAGGAATATATTGCAGGCCAGAGCGAACCAAAACGCGCAGACATGGAAATGCTGCATCAGATGATCCTCAAACTCACCCCTGGCAAAAAGCTGTGGTTTCTCGACGGCAAAAACGATGAAGGCAAAGTTGTCTCAAACCCGAATATCGGCTACGGCGAACAAACCATAAAATACGCAGACGGAAGTACCAGGCCGTTCTACCAAATCGGGCTTAGCGCAAATACGAGCGGGATTTCCCTTTACATTATCGGCATCGACGACAAAACCTATCTCGCCAAAACCTATGGCAAAGAACTCGGCAAAGCCAGCGTTACCGGTTATTGCATCAAATTCACAAAACTCGCCGACATCAACGTCGATGTCCTGCAAACGGCGCTGCAATTCGGATTTTCGCAAAAATCATAAGTAAACTCAAACCTTAAGATATGGCAAAGATCATCGCTGCAATCAATATGACAATCGACGGGTTCTGCGACCATACCGGCATGACGCCCGACGAAGAAATCCATGACCATTACCGGCATTTGCTCGATGGCGCCGATGCCATACTCTACGGCCGGAAAACCTATCAGCTGATGCGGTATTGGCAGGAATTGCTCGCCAACCCGTCAGGTGAGCAGTCGATGGACGATTTTGCCTCATCGATTGACCGAATCCCAAAAATCGTCTTTTCGCACACTTTGCCAGCCACGGATTGGAACAGCGCAAAACTCGCCACAAAACCGCTTGATGAAACAATCGCCGGACTAAAAGAGCAATCACACCATCAAATATTGGTCGGCAGCCGTAGCTTGATTGCCGCCCTGACTAACCTCAATCTGATCGACGAATACCAGTTGTGCGTCCATCCTGTAATTGCCTCAAAAGGATTGCCTCTGTTTGATCAAATCAATGACAGGACGTTTTTTAAACTCGTGAAGACAAAAACCTTCGGATCGGGCGCAATCATACTTTATTATATCCGACAATAATCAACACCGACAAAATGAAATTGCTGACCGCTATATTGTTTTTCCTGACCGCAACGCTTTGCTGCGCGCAGACCGGCGTGCCAAAAACCGGTTGGTATTTTTTGGCTGAAAAAGCTTCCGAGGGCATTCTTGTCGGGGATATCGATTCCAAAAACGTATTTG
>JAEWLD010000316.1 GCA_023393485.1 Bacteroidota bacterium | reverse complement strand
CCTCGGTGACAGCCGTTTCGTGACCGCGAAGTACTGGCCGGCGATGGAAGCCTATAACAAGGTTGTCGAGATGAAAAGCGTCGATGCCGATTATGCCGCGTTCCAAAAGGCGATCAGCTATGGTTTTGTGGGCCGGAATTCGAGCAAAATCGATGATCTGAACAAATTCATTGCGGCTTATCCGCGCTCGAGCTATCGCGACGATGCGATGTTCGAACTCGGCAATACCTACCTCGCCGAAAACAAATCCGACCTCGCCATCAGCACTTATGACAAGCTTTTGGCCGAAAACAAAAACGGCTCGTATGCGTCAAAAGCCTTGCTGCGTCAGGGATTGATTTATTACAACGCCGAAAAAGACCAACTGGCGCTCACCAAACTCAAAAAAGTGGCCGCCGATTACCCGCGGACGCCCGAAGCTTTGGAAGCCGTGGCGACCGCGCGTTTGATCTACGTCGATAACGGCCATGTGGACGAATATGCAACTTGGGTGAAAACACTTGATTTTATCGAGGTTTCCGATGCCGATCTCGACAATGACACTTACGCATCGGCTGAAAAGCAATACCTGCAAAACAACACCAAACAAGCAATTTCGCAGCTTGCCGGTTATGTGTCGAAATTCCCGAACGGCATCCACGCGCTCAAAGCCAATTTTTACCTCGCGCAGTCGTATTATGCCGACAATCAGGAAGCCAAGGCGGCGACGCATTATGAGAATGTTGCCAATCGCCCGCGCAGCGAATTCACTGAACAATCACTGGCGCGACTTGCCGAAATCTATGTCAAAGGCGACAACGCCGCCAAGACGATCGCCGTTTTGAAACGCCTTGAGGCCGAAGCCGATTATCCGCAGAACGTGACCTTTGCACAACACAATCTGATTAAAACCTATTACGAGCAAAAAGACTACTCTAATGCGGTAATCTACGCCGATAAAGTGCTCGACAATCCGAAAACAGATGCCAAAGTCAAGTCTGATGCGCAGATCATCGTAGCGCGTTCGGCAATGAAAACCGGTGACGAAGCCAAGGCGCGTACGGCTTACGCCAAACTGCAGACCATCGCAACCGGCGAACTCGCAGCCGAGGCGTTGTTCTATGACGCGTTTTTCAAAAACAAGGATGGGAAATATGAGGCTTCGAACACATCGGTCCAAAAACTGACCAAAAATTATTCAGGCTATAAATATTTTGGCGCGAAAGGCCTGATCGTGATGGCGAAAAATTTCTACGGGCTGAAAGACAGCTTCCAGGCGACATACATCCTGGAAAGCGTCATCAAGAATTTTACCCAATACCAGGACGTGATTGAAGAAGCACAGACTGAACTCGCCAGGATTAAAGGCGAGGAGTCGAAAACGAATTCGTCGGTACAGAATTAGGAAGTTGCTGGTTGTTGGTTGTTGGTGGCTGGAAAAAGTTATTGGCAATTAGCAGCTGGAACCAAAGCATTAAAAATAAGGATCCAAACAGAAATATTAAGGTTAAGTAGCAGCTTCAGGCCAGAAGAAATAATCTAGCAACTAGCAACTAACAACTAGAAACTAAACATGAAATTCAAAATCCAATATACAGCGCTGATTGTACTAGCATCAACATCGCTCTTTGCCCAAAAAGAAAACATCGGCACCGAAGTCGTCAACGTAGTCAAGCCTTATACGCCAACGATTTCGGACGCGTTCAAAGTCAAGGAAACACCGGCGATCGAGGACGAGGACAACAGCAAAAAGACAGACATCAAATACAACATTTTCTCGTTTCCGGTAGCCTCGACTTTTACGCCTTCAAAAGGCCGCGCGGCAAGTGTGGACAAAACGCCGCAAGAGAAAATCTACAAAAATTTTGCATCGCTCGCCCTTGGCAATTACGGCACGATCAACGGCGAATTGTTCGTCACTGAAAATGTAGGAGAGAACAGTTACGTTGGCGGAATGTTCCGTCATTTGTCTTCAAACGGCGGCATTGATGAAGTTGAGCTCGAAGACGGTTTCCGCAACACGCAGATTGACTTGACCTTCGGCACGCGCACCGAAGCCCTGACCTGGAATCTCGATGCCGGTTACCAAAACCAGATGTACAATTGGTACGGGTTGCCTGAAAATTACCTTTCAGGATTGACCCCTGAAGCGCGTCAGGATTTTCTCAGCAGCATCGATCCCGAGCACACTTACGACAATATTTACGTCGGTACCAAATTGTCATTTAACGAAAGCATTCTCAACGAAGTTACGGCAAAGTTCAACCGTTTTTCGGATTCATATGATTCGGCCGAAAACCGGTTTTTCGCCAAGCCTGTGATCAGTTTCGATATCAACAGCACCAAAATCAAGACTGAATTCATCGTAGATTACCTAAGCGGCGAATTTAAGGAACTGTTCGGCCCTCTCGACGGATTCAAGTATGGCTACACAAATTTTGGCGTGCATCCGAGCATTTCGGTCAACCAGAATGATTGGGCCATCAACCTTGGTGCGGCGGCGTTTTACAGCATCGCCAATGAAGGCGACGGCGACAGCAGATTTTTGATTTATCCGCAGGTTACGGCGTCGTATAAACTCGTTGGTGATCTAATGGTTTTTTATGCCGGTGCCGAAGGAACGCTCAGGCAGAACACTTATCGCGACCTGACTAATGAAAACCCGTTCCTGGCGCCGATCCTGCCAATTGCGCCGACCGATCAGCAATACGATGCTTTCGCCGGGCTGAAAGGCAAGCTTGCCAATAGCGTAAGTTACAACCTTCGCGCGTCTTACCTCAGGGAAAAAGACCGCGCGTTATTCAAGGCAAATGATTACGACGGGCCGGTTATCGACCATTACGATCACGGCAATTCGTTCGGGATTGTTTATGACGACGTGCGCACGCTGAGTTTCTTTGGAGAACTCAAAGCCGATTTTTCAAAAAATGTCACCTTCGGCATCAACGGCTCGGTTTTCAACTATGATACGGCGAGCGGGCAGGAAGCCTGGAATTTGCCGACGCTGAAACTAAGTTCGTCGCTCGATGTCAATATCACCAAAAAATGGTACGCCGGCGCGCAGGTGTTTTTTGTAGGCGAACGCAAGGATTCCCAGGTTGACCTCGATGATTTGAGCAATCCCGGCGGCGTAAAAACACTCGATAGTTACTTCGACGCCAATTTCCACCTTGGCTACAAACACAACGATCGTTTGACCGGCTTTTTGAAATTGAACAACATCGCGAACCAGCAATATGAAAAATGGCTCAATTACCCGGTCCAAGGCATTCAGGTATTGCTCGGGGCGAGCTATAAGTTTGACTTTTGACAAAGTCCGCCACTAATCTATAAGCGTTAAGCTTCAGGCCAGTACAATCTAGCTTATAGCTTACGGCTTAAAGCTTTTTCCAATGACTTTCAAACAAAAAGTACATTCGCGTTATCTTCAGCTCGTCCAGGACAAAATCGACGTCTTTCGCGACATGATTGCGAATCTGGCCGACGACGCGCAAAACGACGCCAAAAGTTCAGCCGGTGACAAGCATGAAACCGCGCTGTCGATGATGCATCTCGAACAGGAAAACCTGACGAAAAAGCTCAGGGAAAATCTCGAGGTGAAGGCGTTGCTCGGGAAAATAGACCCGGCCATTTCCACCGATAAAATAGCGCTTGGCAGCCTGGTCAAGGCAAACGGTATAAATTTGTTCGTCAGTGGCGCATTGCCGAAAATCGTTGTTGACGGAATTACGATAATTGCCTTGTCGCCGCAATCGCCGCTGGGAAGCCAGCTTTTGGGCAGGCAAACAGGCTTTTCTTTTACTATCCATCAAACCGGATACACAATTGATTCAATCGATTGAAAGGCGATTTTCGGCGCGCGGATTACCCGTCCTGATTTTACAATTTTAAACCACAAACCGAGGTTTTGATGGCATTTGCTTGCAATTTCGCATAAATGCCAAGCTTAAAGTTTTAATTCAAAACTAAAAATTTCTTTTTCCTTCAAATATAAAATTCATATCGACATCTTTGCTTTACCAAGTAAAGAGTCATGTGTGGTTTTATCGCCATTATCGGAAAAGGCAAAGACGAAGAAATCGTCAGGCAGCTGTCAAAGCGCATGTCGCACCGCGGGCCGGATGAAAGCGATATGGTCATTACCAAAAACGGCCACATCTTAAGCCATGAAAGACTTTCGATCATTGATTTGCATTCAGGCCGTCAACCCATTCAAGGCTGCAAAGGCGCATGGATGGTCCACAACGGCGAAATCTACAATCATCAGGAATTGCGCGACACGATCTTAAAAGATCATACTTTCAAAAGCAAGTCCGATTCTGAAGTGATTGTGCATTTGTACGAGGAATTCGGTTACGATTTCTGCGAAAGGCTTGACGGTGATTTCGCGCTGGTTGCGATCTACGGCGACGACTTTATCGCCGGACGCGACCCAATGGGCGTCAAGCCTTTATATTATGGCATCGATGAGCGCGGCCGCATCTGGTTCGCCTCAGAAATGAAGTCGCTCGCAGACCAATGCAAAACCTTCGCGACGTTTCCGCCGGGGCATTTTTATACACCGCAGACCGGATTTGTAAAATACTACCGGCCGGAGTATGAAGATCGCGAGTCGGCCACGGCTCAGGTCGATCTTCAGGCCATTCGCGAAACGCTGACCGAAGCCGTCCGAAAAAGACTAATGTCCGACGTGCCGATCGGCGTATTGCTCTCAGGCGGGCTCGATTCATCGCTCACCTCTTCAATCGCGGCACGTTTGCTGGCAGATGCCGGACAAGAACTGCATTCGTTTTCAATTGGGTTAATTAGCGAGTCGCCCGACGCGGTCGCTGCCCGTGAAGTTGCCGCGTTTTTGAGGACAAAACACCATGAAGTCCATTTTACGATCGAACAGGGAATCGAGATTATCGACAAATTGATCTGGCATTTGGAAACTTACGACCTCACGTCGGTTCGTGCGGGTGTGCCGATGTATTTCCTCTCAAAAGCGATAACCGATCTCGGGATAAAAG
>JAEWLD010000231.1 GCA_023393485.1 Bacteroidota bacterium | reverse complement strand
GCGTTGATCCCATGGCATCGCCATCTGGGCTTCGGTGCGGAATGATGGCAATTTTTTTCGGCGCGGCCAATAAAGCCTCAATTCCCTTGATGTCCTGTGCATTCATAAATTGCGAAGTTACATTTTTTTGGACAATGGAAAAGGAATTAACAAGATGTTGGGTTTTTGATTAAGCTTGATTTTTTGTGCGTTCCGGCGCTGTCTGCCCATAAAGCTACATTCAAAAAAATACCTGACAGCCACTGGCTGTCCACCTTTTAATTTCAAATGCGCCGTCGGGCTATTCGCTCCAATCTTTTGTTCCACTACGTTGCACAAAAGGATTTCCGCTGCTATCCCTAACGCGGACGCTTCAATCCGACACTATCGCGTCAAAAGCAACCCAACCCAAACCGCGGCCAGACCTATGATGATGCTTGTTATGATATAAAGGAATGCAGTCGCATACTGCTGAGACTGGAACAGCGAAATATTTTCAAACGCAAACGCGGAAAACGTTGTGTATCCGCCGCAGAATCCGGTGACCAACAGCCATTTCAAATCTGACTGTCCAAGATTATTTTTGATGAGAAATCCCATAAGCAAGCCAATCAAAAGACAACCCAACGCATTCGCGATAAAAGTCGCCAGTGGGAATTGCCCGTGAAAAAACCGCGCGGTCATCGCCGAAGTCAAATAGCGCATCGCACTGCCTGCAGCGCCGCCCGCGGCTATGAGTAAAACCGCGCGAATCATTGCCGTGCCGTCGCGATTACAAAATTGAGTTTGAGCCTGACGCCCATTTGCATCAGGTCAACCAAATCCTGAACCTGCAAATCAGCCGGAATACGGATTACGACCACTTTGTCCTGGCTGGCCGACGTGCGATTGGCCAATTCCTGTTCGAGGTTTTCAAACGAAACTTCGTCTTTGTTGAGGAAATATCGTTTGGCTGTTGGATCTCCGGTGACCGAAAGGCTCAAATGATCCTTCTTTGTCGTTTCGGTGCTGTCTGCCTTTGGAAGCGTCAGTTTGATGACGTTCGGGTTGGCCAGCGTTGAAATGATCAAAAAGAACAGGAACAAAAAGAACATGATGTCGCTCATTGACGACACCGGAATTTCCGGATGAAACCTTTTGTCTCTTCTTTTAATTGGCATTTGGATCCTGTATTGCGTGAATGATATCTAGAATTTCTTTTTCCATTTTGGCCGAATAACTATCAACCATCATGTTGAATAAATGGTAGCCCGAATACGCCACAACCCCGACAACCAGGCCTGCGCCCGAGGAAATCATCTTTTCGTACAGACCGCCCGAAATGGTCTGGATATTCAAATTTCCCGTCGCCGAAATAGAGTGGAAAATCTTGATGACACCGGCAATCGTACCGATGAAACCGAGAATCGGCGCAATACCCGAGATAAGCCCGAGATAACCGAGGCCTTTTTCCATTTTCGAGATTTCGATGCCGGCCGTACGTTCCATCACCGATTCGATTTCAGGAACACGCGCGGTTCCAACGAGCGATACGCCGCTTTTGAGGATGATTGACGATGAAGTATTGTCGCGCGAGCACAACATCACTGCGTTTTCCAGCTTGCCGTTTTTGAGCTGTTGCTTGACATCGCCAACGAAATTCGGATCTTCCTTGATCATTTTCTTGATCGACAAGTAACGCTCGATGATGATGTAAATGCAGAAAAACAGCAGTACGATCAGCGGGTAAATCATGAAACCGCCTTTGAGCAAAAAGTCGAGGTAGGATATTTTTTCAGGTTCGGCCGCGGCGGCTGTCGCTGCTTGTTGCACTGCAGGAATTGTATCGGTAACCGGCTGGATCAGCAAATTGAAAAACGTCATAGGAATTCTTTAATTTAGATTTTGGCTAAAATGTCCAGACAAAAATAACGTTGGGCATTTTATCTTTTAACCCTTAACGGAAGTTTTTTAAATTAATTATGAACATTTTTTTTAGCGGCAAACGATAGGCTTTAAGCAATAAGCAAAAGATTAAACCCAAAATAAATATCGACATTCCGCGTTGGTTTAAAGTGACGACAATCCGAGCTTGCCGCTTTTAGTCTACGCCTTATAAAAAGTTAATCTCCTGCGCCAATTGACATTTCTTATTATTTTTACCGAAAAATTTTCGATGCGTTTTTGGCTGAATCTCATATTCCTGGTTTTTTCCGCCGCGGCTTCCGCCCAGGAAATCGGCGGTTCCAAGACCATTGCAGTGCCTAAAACAACGACGAACAATCCGTCGGTTTCATCGCCTGCGCCTGAAACCAACAAGCCGATGTTCAGTTCGATCCCCGAACCCAAACCCTCGCGAACCCTTGATCTCAAACCGCCCAACAGCAACTTTGGCAAGGCGCCGATGCAGTTTGACAATCCGAACAAATCGGTGGAGGAAAAGCTCAACAAACAAAGTTATTCGGTTTATGATACCGATGTCAGGCGCGACCAATTCCTCGGCGAAATCAGGACAAAGTCAAAGGTCGGCCGGATTCTTTATCGCGATTATGACCGCGTGGACGGCGACGCAATCCGGATTTACGTCAACGGTGTGCAAACCCAGCCGCAGATTATCCTCGACGGCGAATTTTCAGGTTTCGACATCACTTTTGAAATCGGAACGAACATGATTGAATTTGAGTCGCTCAGCGAAGGTTATGCGCCGCCCAATACCGCCGAACTTGTCGTCGTCGATGAAAATGGCGCGGTGTTGTTCCAGAACGGCTGGGCCATCGCCAACGGTTATAAGGCGTCGATCAATATCGTTCGGGACGGGCACGATACTTCCGGTAAGTAATTCGCCAAAAGTTTAGCCCATCGGCGTGCAAATATCTACCAAAAACCCGTTGATGTCGCGAACGTAGGCAACCGTTTGGCCGTGAGGTTTAAACTTTGGCTCGGCTTCGGCAGTAGCGCCCGCCTGGATGGCATTTTCATAAACTTTCTGGACGTGATCTGTGGTAAAAGCAATTTCAATAGCGAACGGCTGGGCAGTCAAATCACTTGCAATAGCGCCATTTTTTAAATTGGCTTTTGCGAATTCGATTTCTGCGAATGACAAAGTCGTGGCGCCGGTGTCCATTTCACCGTAGACGTTTCCCGGTGCGATGAATTTTCTTTTAAGCCCGAACGCGTTTTCGTAAAATGATATCGTTTTTTCGACATCGCGGACATAGAGAATGGTGTAGGCGAAATTGAGCATGTTGTTGGTTTTTGGTTTTTGATTCTTCGATCGTTCGACTTTTACTTCGCTCCGCTCCGAACAGTTCACCCTGCGGGCTCGGGTCGACTTTCGACTTTCAGTAAATGTAACAATAAATCCCAAACTAAGAAAACGCCCGCAAACTAAACGACCACGGCTTCATAAATCCTTTTCATCTGCCGCAAATGCCGCTGCGAGTGGTATAAGACGAAATGAAGCAATTCATATTTGGTGATTGCCCCGAGCGGCCCGCCGTCGAGTTCTTCGTCGAGCGTTGTATTTGCCGAGTAAAAATCGAGGTCTTTAAAACAAGCTTTCAGGCTGTCAATTGTCGCCGTTTTTGTAAATGGGCCGTTGTCGGGAACGATTTCTTTGGGCGATTGGAACTTGTTCGAAGCATCTAGAAAAATGCTTTTGAGTCCTGTGATCTTATCGGCGCTGTCCTTTTCGGTCGGTTTTCCGTCGGCTTTCATCGCGGCCACGATTCCTGCGGTCGACTTCAGGATATGATTGCACAACTGGCCGGCCGTCCAGCTGTTTTCATATGGGATTTTGTTGAGCTGCCCGTCGCTGAGCATTGAAATCCGATTGATGTATTGCGATATCGTATCGTTTATTGCCTCAATCAATTCCTGCCGGGTGGATTTTTCTGTAATCATATTGATCGTGTTTGGGTTGATAGGTCAAAACGGTTTTGCCTCCGGGATAAAGTTTTGCGCCAACGGGCTCAAATTTCGCGATGCCGTCGAGTGAACTGAAGATCGTCATTCCGCCAGGCATGGCCGTTGGGTTGATAATCAGATGATATTCGTTCACCAGTCCTTCGTCGATCATCGAAGACGCAAAGCCGGCACCGCCAATAACGAGAATGTCTTTTCCTTTTTGGTTTTTCAATTTATCGATTTCTTCAGCCAGATTTCCTTTTGCCAATCTGGTGTTGTTCCATTTTGGTTGGTCGAGCGTTTTCGAAAAGACGATCTTCTGCGTATCGACAATTTTTTTTGCAAACGGATGCGCCGGATTTTGCTTGGCTGTTTCTTCCCAAAATTCAATAAATCCGCTGGTGGCGAGTTTGCGGCCAATTACAATTGTGTCTGACGATTCAAAAACAGAACTCAAAAATGCCAGGAATTCTTCATCGGGATTCCAGGTCATCCAGTCGTTTTCGCCGTTCGGCCCGCCAACATAGCCGTTGATGGTCATCTGCATCGATAATTTTACTTTTCTCATGGCTTGTCAATATTGTGATGCAGCAGCCAATGGTTGCCGAATTTGTCTGTCAAAGTGCCGAACCATGCGCCCCAGTGGGTTTGATGGAGTTCAAATTCCCTTTTTCCGCCGTCAGACAGTTTATCATAAAAATACGAAATGTCAGGCTGGGTTGCACAATCAAGAAAAAGCGAAACGGCATTGCCGCGGATAAGGCCGTCTTCGCAAGCCATGTCAGAAGCTATCAATACAAAGCCTTCTTTTGAAAGCGTCGCGTGAAGTATTGCATTTTTCATCGAGTCGGGCAGGGCTTCGGCCATCGGTGATTCGCCAACGGGCTGCAGTGAGAGTTCGCCGCCAAGGCATTCTTTGTAAAATCCCATCGCGTCGCGGCAATTCCCGTTAAAGGTCAGATAAGTGTGGATTCGTGTCATCGTTTTCAATTTCATACAAAGTTAACCGCTCGCAGCGTCAGCGGTCTTGGCAGAAACGACAATAAAAAGGGTTGATTGCGACAAACCGCTTTTGTATCTTTGGCTTATGAAAAACGTATCGATACTTGTTCCCGAAATGGCGGTGCTCGCGGCAATCGGCGATCCGCGCTATATTTTTACGGCGGTCAACGACTTTCTCCTGGCCGAAGGCAAGCCCGCATTATTCAATGTGCAGCTCGTTGGCATGTCAAAAGAAGTCAGGCTTCACGGCTCGGTGTTTTCCGTCCATCCCGATGCATTGATTGACGATGTAACGAAAACCGACCTCGTTTTTATCCCGGCGCTCAATGGTGATATGGCCGTCGCCCTTGAGAAGAACAAAGGCTTTATTCCGTGGATCAAAAAGCAGTACGCAAATGGCGCGGAAGTCGCGTCGCTTTGCATCGGCGCATTTTTGCTTGCCGAAACCGGTCTGCTCGAAGGCAAAAAATGTTCAACCCACTGGGTTTACGCCAATCAGTTTCGTGAGCGTTTCCCGAATGTCGAGCTCGTCGACGGAAGCATCGTTACCGAAGAAAACGGGATTTACTCGAGCGGCGGCGCAACATCCTATTGGAATTTGCTGTTGTACCTGGTTGAAAAATATACCGACCGCGCCACGGCAATCCGGGCATCGAAGTTTTTCGCGATTGACATCGACCGAAGTTCACAATCGGCTTTTATGATGTTCCAGGGCCAGAAAAACCACGACGACGATGAGATATTGAAGGCGCAGGATTTTATCGAGCAAAACTTCGCCGGCCGCATCACGATTGACACACTGGCCGACATTTCGGCGATGGGCAGACGTACTTTTGAACGCCGTTTCCGCAAAGCGACCAATAATACCGTGATGGAATACCTGCAGCGCGTCAAGATTGAGGCAGCCAAACGCAGTTTTGAGTCGAGCCGCAAAAACATCCACGAAGTGATGTACGATGTCGGTTATACGGATACGAAGGCTTTTCGCGATGTGTTCAGGAAAATTACGGGACTGACGCCGATTGAATACCGCAATAAATACAACAAGCAGGTTTTGGCTTAATCGCTGTTGCCGCTTGAAAACGTCTTAAGGCAGCTTCCCGAAATCGTAGTCTCGGTCGCGGTGTTTGGGTCGAGCGTCACGTCGTTGAATACCAGCTTGTATTTTTTGCCGTCTATGTGCGTTACGGTCAATGTACCGGTAGGCTGGTTGACCGAGCCGCCGGCAAGCTGTTCGAGTTCTGAGTCATAAATCCCGATATTGGCGATTCCTGTTTCAATGATGTTGCTGCGCAGCTGGTAGGTTCCGGTCGCGGTTCCGTCCGGGTGCATCGCAACAACCTGGATGATGCGGTTATTGTAGGCGATTGGTGTTTTTTCGACCAGTGTAAAAAGGATTAAATTCGATCCGTCCTCAACGAGGGCCGTGCCCAATTTGAACTCTTCGCCATTGACTAAAAGTCTGCCGGATTCGTTTGAATCGGCACTGCTGCACTGGATCAAAGTCAGGCTCAGCAACAGGATTACGATTTTGAAAATATTGTTCATCAGTAAGTTATGTTAAATTTGGAGCGGCCAAATTACGGCAATGACACGCGCGCGCAAATAAATCTGTTGAAAAGCGCATTTTTCCTGTTGAAAAACACTTTTTGATTTTTCCCTCGCCGATTTTCAGGTGCGAAAAAATAAATCTACTTTTGCACATGCAACACAACGTCCTTATCCTCGATTTCGGCTCGCAATACACACAACTCATTGCACGCCGCGTACGGGAGCTGAATATTTTCTGCGAAATTTTTCCGTACAACCACATTCCACAAGACCTGTCAAGTTATAAAGCCGTGATCCTTTCGGGCAGTCCGTTTTCGGTCCGCGGTGACAATGCGCCGCATCCGGATTTGTCTCAGATTCGAGGCAGGATGCCTTTGCTCGCGGTTTGTTACGGTGCGCAATATCTGGCACATTTCCACGGTGGCGAAGTCGCGCCGTCGAATACACGCGAATACGGCCGTGCGAATTTGTCGTATATCAAAAGCGGCGAGGATTTTTTCCAGGATGTACTGGTCAATTCGCAGGTTTGGATGTCACATTCGGACACGATCAAGAAGTTGCCGACCGGCGGCGTTTTGCTGGCCTCGACGCACGATGTCGAGAATGCCGCATACAGAATCGAAGGCGAAACGACCTATGCGATCCAATACCATCCCGAAGTTTTCCATTCGACAGACGGCAAACAGATGCTGTATAATTTCCTGGTGAAAATCGCGCATGTGCCGCAGAACTTCACGCCGAACGCTTTTGTCGACGAAATCGTAGGCGAACTCAAACAGAAAATCGGAAACGATAAAGTCGTGCTCGGACTTTCCGGCGGCGTTGATTCTACCGTTGCAGCGGTTTTGCTCAATAAAGCCATCGGCAAGAATTTATACTGTATTTTCGTCAACAACGGGCTTTTGCGCAAGAATGAATTCGAAAGCGTTCTCCATCAATACAAAGACATGGGATTGAACGTGAAAGGCGTCGATGCGACGATGCGGTTTATGGACGCGCTCGCCGGAATTTCAGATCCCGAAGCCAAGCGCAAAGCCATCGGCCGCGTGTTTATTGAAGTTTTCGATGACGAAGCACACCAGCTTGAAGACGTGAAATGGCTTGCACAGGGCACGATTTATCCCGACGTGATTGAATCGGTTTCGGTAAAAGGCCCGTCGGCAACGATCAAATCACACCACAACGTTGGCGGCTTGCCCGATTTTATGAAGCTGCAGGTAGTTGAACCGCTCAGGATGTTGTTTAAGGATGAAGTGCGCCGCGTTGGGAAAACGCTCTGCATCGATGCTGAACTGCTTGGCCGTCATCCGTTCCCCGGACCGGGATTGTCAATTCGTATACTAGGCGACATCACTTTGGAAAAAGTTCGTATATTGCAAGAAGTTGACGCCGTATTTATTGACGGTTTGAAATCATCGGGATTATATGACAAGGTCTGGCAGGCAGGCGCAATCCTGCTACCGGTGAACAGTGTCGGGGTTATGGGCGACGAGCGTACTTATGAAAAAGTGGTCGCTTTGCGCGCAGTCGAATCCACCGACGGCATGACCGCAGACTGGGTTCATTTGCCTTATGATTTTTTGATGAAAGTCTCCAACGACATCATCAATAAAGTGCGCGGCGTGAATCGCGTGGTGTATGACATCAGCTCAAAACCGCCGGCGACCATTGAATGGGAATAATTTAAACCTGAAAAGATGAAAAAACTCGTATTGCTTTTATTCATTGTCTTTTCGCTCCAAATCACGATTGCCCAAGAATACGAAATGATCCGCCATCAAGTCCAGCTTGGTGAAACAGTCAGGATGATTTCAAGAAAGTACAAAATTGAACCTGCCGAGATTTACCGGATGAACAAATTTGCAGTCGACGGCATCAGCCAAGGCCAAGTGCTGCAGCTATTTGTGCCGGTCAAGGAAACGGCTGCCGAAACTACAGCGACCGTAGCGCAGGACGACGAAAGCAGTACGTCGGTAACGACCAAAACCGTCACAATGACAACTGTCAGGAAGAAGAAATCGGTTGAAAGCGAGCCGCTGACCGAAGAAACCACGTCCGATGCCGAGGGCGGTGACTTAGGCCAGATAAGCTCGGCGGTCGCACATACGGTATCAAACGGCGAAACGTTGAGCGGCATCGCAAAGCAATATGGCGTTTCGATTGCCGATATCAGATCGCAGAATGAGAAAGTGCTCAGGCGCGGTTTGCAACCCGGACAAATACTGACGATTGTCAATCCGGGCGGAGAACCCGCAACAAAGCAAGAGCAACTTCACGAATCTGAATCGGCCACGACTGAAAGCAGTTCGTCAACTGAAATCAGGCATAAAGTGCAAAAAGGCGATACGCTGTTTGACCTTGCCAGAAAATATAACGTTTCGGTAGACGAGATCAAAGCCCAGAACGAATCGACTTTGAAAAAAGGATTGCAACCTGGCCAGATCTTGACTATCACGATGACTAACTAATACGAAATAATCAGGTTTTATGAGAATCAACCGCGGAATGCATGCGTTTTTAGTGCTGTTTTTTTGTTTTACGGCCAGTTTTGGTCAGGCCAGGCACACCGTCGCAAAAGGGGAAACGATTATCCAGATCGCGCAGCGGTATAAGGTAACACCTTACGACATCTACAAACTCAATCCCGATGCCCAGGCCGGTATCAAAGAAAACGATGTTTTGGTCATTCCGGCCGCGCAGGTTCCGAACACTTCAGGCACAAGCGCTGCCAGCAAACCTAAACCTGCCACGCATACGGCGAAGGCCAAAGAAACTTTGTACAGCATTTCAAAACAATATGGCGTCACGGTCGATCAGCTGATGGCCGCCAACCCGATTTTGAGCCAGGGTTTGAAAATAGGGCAAACCATTAAGATTCCGGGCGGTTCCCAGCAGGTTTCCACTGCCGTGACCGCATTGCCGACGCCCGTTCCCGTAAAGCCTGCGGTTACGGCTTCGACGACCACTACAAACAACCCAACAAAGACGACCACGACCGGAAATGTGTCGTACCACGTTGTTGAACCCGGTGAAACAAAGTTTGGGATTTCAAAACGATACGGCATGACAGTGGCCGAACTCGAGCAGCGCAATCCGGGGATTGAAAAAAATCTTCCCGTAGGTTTCAGGCTTGTCGTGGCCGGAAGCGGCGCAAGTGAGACAAGGACGGAAACCGTTGTCAGGCCGTCATCGAAAATCACAGATGCAGACTCAAAAGCCGTTTACGAAACCCAGGTAAGCAAACCGGCGCAGAAAACCGGTTACGCCAATTATGAGGTCAAACCAAAAGAAACCATTTTCAGCCTGACGCAGATGTTCGGCATTACCGAAAAAGAATTGACCGATTTAAATCCGATCATCAAAGACGGCCTTAAAGTAGGCATGATTCTCAAAGTGCCGGGCAAAGGCTCGATCATTGCCGAGCGCACCGATGTTGACGATTTGTCTAAAAAACTATCGACCACAGAGAAAAAGCAGCTCGTTCTGCTGCTGCCGTTCAATGCGTCGAAAATTCAGGGCGATACGCTCAAGTCAGTCGCCGAACGTCTGAAAAAAGATGCGTTTTTAAATATGACGCTTGATTTCTATGCAGGCGCATTGGTCGCAATAGATTCTGCGAAAGCGCTCGGACTTAACATCGATGTTAAAATTTACGATTCGGAAGAAAGCAAAGCCGGTTCAAATGTTTCGTCTGTAATCCAGGGCAACAATTTCCGCGAGGTCGATGCCGTAATCGGGCCGTTTTACCAGCAACATGCCGAACGTGCGGCCGAATTGCTTGGCGCGGCATATATTCCGGTGATTTCGCCGTTGTCTAAAGAAACGGGGAAAAGCTACGCCAATCTGTATCAGGCAATGCCTTCGACCGACGCCGGACGACAGGCGATGCTCGATTACATGATGGCCAAAAACGGCAACATCATCGTGGTCAATGACCCGAAACGCACCTCGAGCAAAGATTTCATCACGGCCAATTGCCCCGATGCGAAATTTGTTTCTCTTGACGACATCGGCAACATCAACGTGGACAACCTGAAAAGCCTTTTGGTCAAAGACCGTAAAAATTACATCGTGCTCGATACCGAGAAGACCGGAATGATTTTGTCGACCACGAATTTGATGCTCAACGAGATTTCGAACTACCAAATGCAGCTCGCGATTTTGGAGCCGAACGAAACCCTTGATTATGATGAGGTTTCGATGAAGCGTTTGACGATCCTCAAATTGCTTTATCCGTCGATGACACGCGAAAACCACTCGATTGAAGCCGGAGCGTTTGAAAACGATTTCAGAAAAGACAACAAAATTTTCCCAAGCCAATATGCTGTGCGCGGTTTCGATGTGACTTTTGACACAATGCTGCGCCTCTCACAGGACAAGACTTTTGCGCAATCTGCCGCGACTGACAAGACCGAACAGGTAGAGAGCAAATTTGCGTATGCCCAAAACGGCGACGGCTATATGAATAAAGGCATCTACATCCTCGAATATCAAGAAGACCTTTCAGTAAAAGAAGCTCCATGACCTCAAAAGTAACCTACGTCGGTGGCTTGCGCACCGAATCCGAGCATTTGCAATCGGGTACAAAAGTCTTATCTGACGCACCAACTGACAACCACGGTAAAGGACAAGCGTTTTCACCGTCTGACATGGTTGCGAATTCACTCGCGACCTGCGTGCTGACTACGATGGCGATCAAGGCCAATTCAATGGGAATCGACTTAGACGGTTCGAGCGCCGAAGTCACCAAAGTCATGCAGTCAGATCCGCGGAAAATCGGGAAAATCATCGTCGCACTGCAAATGAAAGGCGCGGACGATCAGCGTAGCCGCACGGGTTTGGAACTCGTCGGCCATCATTGCCCGGTAGCGCTCAGCCTGCATCCCGATTTGATTCAGGAAATCACTTTTAGCTGGCAATAATGGCTGAATTTCTCACTTACCAAAAATTTGTCAAAAAGGAGCGCGCCGAAGAACTTATTGCGCTGCTTGCCAAACACGAAATCAAAGCAGTGTTTGAAGATAATACGCCGTCGCTTGGAGATTCATTCGGAACCAGTTATGAGGCGGACTTCGCTGTTAAGCTGCACGCAGAAGATTTTGAAAAAGCAAACCAGATTCTTCTCGAGGATTCGGTTGGCGACCTTGATGCGATTGACAGGGATTATTATCTCTTTTCGTTTTCGGATGAAGAATTGCGCGATATTGTCGCTCACCGTGACGAGTGGAATCCGTTTGATTTTTTGCTCGCCCAAAAACTGCTCAAAGAGCGCGGGCATGAAATCAATCAAGACCAGCTCAATGAATTACGGCAACAGCGCATCGCCGAATTGTCAAAGCCCGAACCCAAACAGATCGGCGCGATCGTGGCCGGTTATATCATGGCCGTTCTCGGCGGGGTTTTGGGAATTGTCATCGGCGGGTATTTGACCACATATAAAAGAACGCTGCCCAACGGCGACCGTGTGTATCACTATAGCCAGGACGACCGCAAACACGGGAAACGGATACTTTGCCTCGGAATTTTCTTTTTGGTCTTTTGGATTTTGTGCTGGCTCTTGAAGTGGCATGAAGCGTTTTTGTCTTAAGCCGCAATGAAAGACCAACAGCAATTTTTGCTCAAGCTCGCGCACGCCAAGATGCCGTTCGGCAAGTATGAAGGGCGATACTTGATTGACCTTCCCGAACATTATGTTGTCTGGTATAAGTCAAAAGGTTTTCCGAAAGGCCTGCTCGGCCAACAACTCGAACAGGTTTATGAGCTGAAATTGAACGGGCTGGAAGATTTGGTGCGGGATATTAGAAAGAAGTTTCCAAATTTGAAAATTTGAAAATTTGGAAATTTGGAAATCCGCTTTCTCTATCTGGGTGTATAAGGTGTTATTTCGACAATCAGCATCAAAACAGTGGTGTTTATATTTTGAGTTTTGACTTAACCGATGCAAAAAAGCATATTGTTAAGGTTTCGGAAAACATTTCATTTTCAAATTTTCAAATTTCCAAATTCTCAAATTATAATCGTATTTTTGCCACGTTTTTTACAACCACAACACAACTACAACGCATAAAATGAATCAAACGAAGTATATTTTTGTTACCGGCGGCGTGACGTCTTCTTTAGGGAAAGGCATCATTGCGGCGTCGCTCGCAAAATTACTGCAGGCACGCGGCTATCGGACGACGATACAGAAATTCGACCCTTATATCAACGTCGATCCGGGAACGCTCAATCCGTATGAACACGGCGAATGTTTTGTGACCGATGACGGCGCCGAAACCGATCTTGACCTCGGCCATTACGAACGCTTTTTGAACGTTCCGACTTCGCAGGCAAACAATGTCACTACCGGACGCGTTTATCTTTCGGTCATAGAAAAGGAACGTCGCGGCGAATTTTTGGGCAAAACCGTCCAGGTCGTGCCGCACATCACAAACGAAATTAAAGAGCGTATGCAACTGCTCGGCAATTCGGGAGAATATGACATTGTGATTACCGAAATCGGCGGAACGGTAGGCGACATCGAATCATTGCCGTATATTGAATCTGTGCGCCAATTGTTGTGGGAATTGGGCGAAGACAACGCGATCGTGGTTCATTTGACACTTGTGCCATATTTGGCTGCGGCCGGCGAACTTAAGACCAAACCGACGCAACACTCGGTTAAGAGCTTGATGGAAAGCGGCATCCAGGCCGATATTCTGGTCTGCCGTACCGAACATGAGCTCTCAGATGAACTGCGCCAAAAACTCGCACTTTTCTGCAACGTCAAGCGCGAAGCCGTGATCCAGTCAATTGACGCCTCGACGATTTACGAAGTGCCGAACATGATGCTTCAGGAAGGCCTCGACGTGGTTGCGCTCAAAAAGCTGGCACTTCCGAAGAAAAACACGCCTGACCTGAAAAACTGGAATATCTTCCTGCAGCATTTGAAAAATCCGAAACACGTGGTCAACATCGGGCTGATAGGGAAATATGTTGAATTGCAGGATTCGTATAAATCGATCTTGGAGGCGTTTATCCACGCCGGAGCGGCGAATGAGACGAAAGTCAACGTGGTTTCGGTGCATTCTGAGCACATCGAAGCCGGAAATGTCGTCGAAAAATTGAAAGACCTTGACGGCATCCTGATCGCGCCAGGATTTGGCGAACGCGGGATCGAAGGCAAAATCGAAGCCGTGCGGTATGCGCGGGAGAACAACATTCCGTTTTTCGGGATTTGCCTCGGGATGCAGATGGCGGTAATCGAATATGCCCGCAATGTGCTCGGCATCAAGGACGCGAATTCGACCGAGATGAACAAAGGCACGTCGCACCCGGTCATCGATTTGATGGAAGAGCAGAAAAACATTACCGATAAAGGCGGCACGATGCGTCTTGGCGCATGGAAGTGCAATTTGAAAGACGGCTCGCTGGCCAAGAAAATTTACGGCTCGAAAAGCGTCATGGAACGTCATCGCCACCGGTATGAATATAATGGCGAGTACGCAACCAGGCTGGAAGGTGCGGGCTTGAAATCATCCGGAATCAACCCCGATACGGGTTTGGTGGAAATCATCGAGATAGAAAAGCACCCGTTTTTTATCGGCGTGCAATACCATCCGGAATACAAGAGCACTGTGGCCGATCCGCATCCGTTGTTCGTCAATTTTGTGGCGGCGACAGTGAAAGCAAAGAAAAAATAATCGTCATAAAGTCGTAAAGTCATAAGGTCATAAAGGCCAGCGACGACTTACCAGCTTTTATGACTTTAAGACCTTAAGACTTTAAGACAAAATAAAGTAAATGGAAGAACCAAAAAAATTTGACAGGAATTCGATTATCGGATTCATTTTAATCTTCGCGATTGTCATGTTCTTTATGACAAACAATGCGCCTGATGAAAAGAAAGCTGCAGCCGAAAAAGCCAAAAAGGAAAAAGTAGACAACCAAAAAGTTGAAAAGGCGAGCGTTGAAAGCGCGATGACATCGGCCGATACCGTTGGCACTGCCAACGCCGCACAAATGCAAAAACTCCAGGCATCACTTGGTGCATTTGCATATTCGGGTACGCTTGCATCGGCGAAAGAAGATTTTACGGTTCTCGAAAACGGCCTGATCACATTGAAGATCGCCAATAGAGGCGGCTATATTTCGGAGGCCACGCTCAAGCAATTCACCAAGTTCGAAAAAGGTTCGGGCAAGCTGGTTGAATTGGTCAATAAAAACAATGCCGAGCTAAACCTTAAGCTCAAGACCAATGACAACCGGACGCTCGATACAAAAAACATGTATTTTGAGCCGACATTGACCAAATCAGGCGAAGACCAGATTTTGACGATGCGTCTCAAGGCAGGTCCAAACGAATTTCTTGAATATAAATATGTGCTGAAACCTGAGAATTACATGCTTGATTTCAGTATCCGTTCGCAAGGGCTTGCCAAAGTGCTCAACACGTCGTCGCCGACCGAATTGGAATGGGGCATGAAAACGTTTCGGAATGAGAAGAGTATTTCTTACGAAAACCGTTATACAGAGATCAACTACGAATATGAGGACGGAAGGCACGACTATGTTTCGGCCGGCAGCAACAAGGAGGAAAATGTTGATAAACTTACATTCGTAGCTTTCAAGCAGCATTTCTTCGCGTCGATTTTATTGCTCGACAAACCGCTTGAATCGGCCCGGCTTTATTCAAATGATTTGACGCGTGCCGAAAAACACGACAGCACATTCACCAAGGAAATGAGGATAACCGCACCGCTTGCATTTACCGGTGGCGAACTCGACTACAAAATGAATTGGTATTACGGCCCGACCGACTACCATATTTTAAAAGATTATAACCGAAATCTTGAACGCATAATCAGTTTGGGCTGGGGTATTTTTGGATGGATCAACCGCTGGATTTTTATTCCGGTGTTTGGGTTTATCAGCTCGCACCTTGCTTATGGTATCGCGATTATCATCTTTACGTTGTTGATCAAGCTTTTGATGTCGCCGATTACCTATAAATCATTCCTCTCACAGGCTAAGATGAAGGTTTTGCGTCCCGAAATGGCCGAAATCAACGAGAAGTTTAAAAAAGATCCGATGAAACGCCAGCAGGAAACGATGTCATTGTATTCCAAGGCAGGCGTGAATCCTATGGCGGGCTGCATTCCGGCGCTGATCCAGTTGCCGTTTATGTATGCTTCATTTCAGTTTTTCCCATCGGCTATTGAATTGCGCCAGAAGAGTTTCCTTTGGGCGGACGACTTGTCGGCGTTTGATGCGATTTATCAATTGCCGTTTACGATTCCGGTTTATGGCAATCACGTCTCACTGTTCCCGATATTGGCCGCGGTTGCGATTTTCTTTTATATGAGAATGACCACCGGTGACCAGGCCATGGCGCAGCCGCCGCAGGAAGGTATGCCTGATATGTCAAAAATCATGAAGGTTATGATCTATCTTTCGCCGATCATGATGTTGATGTTCTTTAATAATTACGGATCGGGATTGAGTTTGTACAACTTCATTTCAAACCTTGTGACAATCGCCATCATGGTCGTCATCAAGAAATATGTGGTCGATGAAAAGAAAATCCACGCGCAAATCCAGGAAAACAAGCTCAAGCCGAAAAAGCAAAGCAAATTCCAGCAAAAAATGCAGGAAATGATGCAGCAGGCCGAAGCACAGAAAGCCGCTCAGAAAAAGAAATGATTGAAAGCACTCTTCGGGGTGCTTTTTTTTAGAATTTTGTTGGGAGTCTGTTTTGATTTGAGGGGATATATTTGCAGACTCTGAACTTGGTTCAGAGTCTATTGAAGCCGAATCATTCAAACAGACTCTGAACCAAGTTCAGAGTCACAAACAATAAAAGACCACCAACACAGTTATCAAACAAAAACCGAAAATGAAAAAAACCATTTTCTTCTTTGCATTAATGCTTTCGGCGATAGCTTTTGCCCAGGAAAACCAGCTCGATGCCACAGGCAAAAAGCACGGCCCGTGGAAAGGTTATTTCGATGAATCAAAACGCGTCAAATATGAAGGCACATTTGACCATGGCAGGGAAACCGGCGTTTTCATCTTTTACGACGATACAAAAGCGCACACCGTGGTCGCGACGCGCGATTTTTCTAAAGGCAGCGGTTCTGCCTATACTATTTTTTTTGATCCGAAAAAGAATAAAGTCAGCGAAGGCAATGTTGTCAACAAACTATATGAAGGCGAGTGGAAATACTATCACGAAGCATCTCCTGCAGTAATGAGCGTCGAAAATTACAAAGCCGGAAAGCTCGACGGCAGCCGCAAAGTCTACTATAAAAGCGGTAAAATCGCGGAGGAAGAAAACTATGTGAACGGTATCCGCGAAGGCGCTTACAAAAAATACACTGAAAAAGGAATAGTGCTCGAAGAAGTCACTTATAAAAACGGGCAGCCAGAAGGCATCGCGATTTATCGGGATTCTGATGGAAACATCGTCTCAAAAGGCCCATATGTCAACGGACTTAAAAAGGGCATCTGGGAATTCTACGAAGGCGGCAAGCTCAAAAAGAAAGAAAAATATCCACTGACGCGCAAGTTTGCAAAGACTACCCAGCCCAAAGAAGGATATTAAAAATAAGTCGTAATTTTGCAGCCTCATTTTTTTAGGATGAAAAGAGTAGTAGTCGGACTTTCAGGAGGCGTTGATTCGAGTGTGGCGGCGTACTTGCTACAGCAACAAGGTTACGAGGTCATTGGTTTGTTTATGAAGAATTGGCACGATGATTCGGTGACGATTTCAAACGAATGCCCGTGGCTCGAAGATTCCAATGACGCGCTTCTTGTTGCGGAAAAGCTCGGCATTCCGTTCCAAACCGTCGATCTCAGCGAAGAATACAAAGAACGCATCGTCGACTATATGTTTGCCGAATACGAAAAAGGACGTACGCCAAATCCCGATGTACTCTGCAACCGTGAAATCAAGTTCGATGTCTTCATGAAAATTGCGCTGTCGCTCGGCGCAGATTACGTCGCGACCGGACATTATTGCCGAAAAGCCGAGATTGAGATAGATGGCAGCCCTGTTTACCAGTTACTTTCGGGTGTCGATAAAAACAAAGACCAATCTTACTTTTTGTGCCAGCTTTCGCAAGAGCAATTGGCAAAAGCGTTGTTCCCGATCGGGGAATTGACCAAGCCGGAAGTCCGCGAAATCGCCGCACAAATGGAGTTGGTTACCGCCGAGAAAAAAGATTCGCAAGGTTTATGTTTTATCGGCAAAGTCCGGCTGCCCGAATTCTTGCAGCAAAAACTCCAGCCTAAAGAGGGCATCATTTACGAAATCGACCGTGATAATCCGGTGTACGGCAACGGCCAGGCGTATTCCAATGCCGAGGATGCTCTGGCACATCAGGCCGCAGGTTACACATATTCGCCCGAAATGGGCAAGGTTGTAGGAAAACACCAGGGCGCGCATTATTTTACGAACGGACAGCGCAAAGGTTTGAATGTCGGCGGCACAGGCGAACCTTTGTTCATCATCGCGACCGACGTCAAAACCAATGCAATCTATACCGGAAAAAGCAACACACATCCGGGATTGTTTCGCAAAGCGCTGTTTATCGGAAAAGATGAAATCCATTGGGTGCGCGAAGACCTGACGCTGCTTCCGGGGCAAACCATGGACGTGATGGCGCGAATCCGTTATCGCCAACCATTGCAAAAGGCGACATTGCACCGCTTTGACGACGGGATGTACATATCGTTCGAAAACCCTCAATCGGCCATTACCGAAGGGCAATTCGCCGCTTGGTATGTCGGCGATGAATTGATTGGCTCAGGCGTAATTTCCAAATGACATGTCGAGAGAAAAAATTGGTAATTACTGTGGGTTTCCAGTAATAAGCCTTAATTGTGAATTTGTATTTTACCTTCAGGGAAGGAGCGAGTGTTTCCCGTAACAAAAAATAAAACCTGCCGATTACTGTAAACCCGCATATTTTCCCAAAGTGGTGATCTGCTCAAATTGGTTTTCCAACGCTTTTAACGCTGTTGGCTGTCCAAAATTAAGTTTCCCGACTTTTCGCCAGTCCGTTTTGAACGGTTTGTAAACGACAGACGCAAACTGTCCGGCTTGTAGCTTATCCTTCCGACAATTTTTGTAGCTTTGGATAATTTTCGAAGATCATGAAAAAATCGATACTGATAATGCTTCTGGTTTCGGCCTTTGGCTACGCGCAAGAGGACGCATGGGTATATTTTACCGATAAGCCCGACACCGATTCTTATTTGGCCAGCCCGTTGACGATGTTGTCACAACGCGCTCTTGACCGTAGGGCGGCTCAAGGCATTGCCGTTGACCAGACCGACGTGCCGATCCATCAGGCGTATATTGACCAAATTGCGGCGCTCGGAACCGTACAGGTCCTGGCCAAATCCAAATGGCTCAATGCGATTCACGTTCGCGGTTCGCAGCCCGACGTCTCATCGCTTGGCAATCTGTCATTTGTGGATCACGTCCAATTCGCAGACACGTCGCTCAACGAAGCCGGAAAACCGCGTCCACAGCGGGCAAATGCAACGTCGAAAACCCTCGAAACGGCAGAAGATTTCCCTTACGGAAATTCGGCTAACCAGATCGGGATGCTTAGCGGTGAATATGTCCACCAACAAGGCTATACAGGCTCAGACAAAATAATCGCTGTGCTCGATGCCGGTTTTCCCGGAGTCGATGTCGCACAGCCCTTCCAACGCCTTCGCGACAACAACAAAATCCTCGGCGGCTATAATTTTGTTGACCGAATCGAGAACGTTTACACTCGCAGTTCGCATGGCACAATGGTGTTGTCAACGATGGGCGGTTATACGGTCGATCAGCTCGTAGGTACAGCGCCCGACGCCTCATATTACCTTTTTATCACCGAAGACGCGCCGCAGGAAAATCCGGTTGAGGAATCTTACTGGGTTGAAGCCGCTGAAATGGCTGATAGTCTTGGCGTTGACGTGATCAATACATCACTCGGCTATTTTGGCTATGACAACCCGAATTACAGTTATACATATGAAAATATGGACGGCCAGACCTCATTTATCGCGCGCGGCGCCGACATCGCTTTTTCGAGAGGTATGGTTGTCGTGGTTTCTGCGGGAAATTCGGGAAATTCGGCTGATCCTTTTATTTCAACGCCCGCGGATGCTGCGAACGTATTGACTGTTGGCGCGGTTAATGCTTCTGCCTAGTATGCTTCGTTCAGCTCGATCGGGCCAACTGCCGACGGCCGTGTCAAGCCCGATGTGATGGCGCAAGGCCAGGCAGCCGTAATCTCAAATCCGTCGGGCGAAATCCAAACGGCGAGCGGTACGTCATTTTCCGGGCCGATCATGGCCGGCATGGTTGCGTCTCTCTGGCAAGGTTTTCCGCAGTTGACCAACGCGCAGGTTGTCCAGGTTATCAAGGAATCGTCCAGTTTTTATGCCAATCCGACCGATGAAATGGGTTACGGTATTCCGAACTTTTTTGACGCTATGGAACTCGCGGTGTTGTCTGTCGATAACGCCGCGGCCGCAAAATTTGTAGTGTTTCCGAATCCTGCGCTGAATTTTGTTTCGGTATCGGTTCCCGAAAGCATTTCGGAGGCGCAGTTGACATTCTTCAATACGCTCGGCCAAATCGTCGCTCGTCAGAAAGTAGATGCGCAGCAGCATACAGTCAATATCGAAAACCTTGCAAACGGGTTGTATCTTTACAAGATCACTTCGGGAAATTCTACACAAACCGGTAAACTCATCAAAGGCTAGTGAACAAAATCACCGAACTTTTCAAAATCAAATATCCAATCGTTCAGGCGGGAATGATCTGGAACAGCGGGTACAAATTGGCGAGCGCAGTCAGCAACGCCGGCGGATTGGGAATTATCGGCGCCGGATCGATGTATCCCGAAATACTGCGTGAGCACATCCAAAAATGCAAAAAGGCAACAGACAAACCCTTTGGCGTCAACGTGCCGATGCTATATCCGAATATCGAAGAAATCATCAACATCATCATCGACGAAGGAGTCAAAATCGTCTTTACCTCTGCCGGCAATCCGAAAACCTGGACGGCATTTCTAAAAGAAAAAGGCATCACGGTTGTCCATGTGGTCAGCAGCACAAAGTTCGCGCTCAAGGCGCAGGAAGCGGGAGTCGATGCGGTTGTTGCCGAAGGTTTTGAAGCCGGCGGGCACAACGGCCGCGATGAAACTACTACATTTACATTGATTCCGATGGTGCGCGGGCAAATCTCGATTCCGTTGATTGCGGCCGGCGGTATCGCCACTGGCCGCGGAATGCTGGCCGCTATGGTTTTGGGTGCCGACGGTGTCCAGCTCGGAAGCCGTTTCGCGGCGTCGAACGAATCGTCATCACACAATAATTTCAAGGAACTGATTGTTAAAGTGCAGGAAGGCGACACGCACCTGACACTCAAGGAACTGGCGCCGGTCAGGCTGATCAAAAACAAATTTTACAATGACATTCAGGAATTGTACGCGAAATCACCGACGATTGACGACCTAAAAACCTTGCTCGGAAGGGCGCGCGCCAAACGCGGTATGTTTGAAGGCGATCTGGTTGAAGGCGAACTTGAGATCGGGCAGATTGCCGGGCTGATCCACGACATAAAACCTGCGGCGCAAATCGTCGAAGACATAATGGCCGAGTTCTTGCAGGCCAAAAACGAAGTAACTCATTTAGGTTAAAATGGCAAAATTGAAAACTCTCATTATCGTAGTGATGTTAGCAGCGGGGCTGCAGGCTTCTGCGCAGGTTTACCGGTTTAAAGCAACGGGTTTCAGCGTACTCGAAAAGAATGAAAAACGCAAATGGGGCGACTGGTCAGACCTTCAAAAAACCGAATTGATC